>NZ_JAQOSR010000032.1:0-58907 GCF_046718885.1 Bradyrhizobium sp. UFLA01-814
CGGTCTTGCTCAGCAGCGGGCGGATCAGGCTCTGGAAGGCCTGTGCAAGTGTGGCATAAGGAATGTCGCGCTTGTACTGGTCAAACTTGCCCGATGCAAAAAGGCCACGAAGCGAAACGAGCCGCTTCTGAAGCTCGTTGACGACTGTGGATTTGCCGACGCCAGAGTATCCGGAAACCAACATCAACTCCGGCCTGCCGCCGGCGGCGATACGATGGAAGGAAGCAAGCAGGGTATCGATCTCGGCAGTCCGACCATACAGTTTCTCGGGAATCAGCAGCCGGTCCGGAGTGTCGTGCTCCCCGAGCGGGAATTCGTTGATGTCGCGTCGGCCTTCCCATTCAGCTAGGCAACGCCGTAGATCGCTCTCGGCGCCGGCAGCTGTCTGGTAACGCTCCTCAGCCGTCTTGGCGAGCAGCGTCATAATGATCGCGGAGACGATGCCCGGGAGATTCGTTGACCACTCGCTGGGAGGCGCTGGTGATCTTGCAATATGGCAGTGCACCCACTCCATCGGGGCGGCCGCTGTGAAGGGCAGGACACCCGTGAGCATCTGATACAGCGTGACGCCGAGGGCGTAGAGATCGCTGCGGGTATCGACCGAGCGGTTCATCCGCCCGGTTTGTTCAGGCGCCATGTAGGCAAGCGTACCGGCGATGGTCTCGGGCGGTTCGGGAGCCTGCCGCTCGCGGGACAGGCGCGATGCGATACCAAACCCGGTGAGCCGCACCTCTCCATCTGCGCAGTCCACCATGATATTGGCTGGCTTGATGTCTTTGTGAATAAGCCCGCGCTGATGAAGCTTTCCCAGAGCCGAAGTGATAGCGACAGCCAGCCGCAAAAAGCGCCCTACATCCATGGGCGCACCGAGCAGATGGTCGAGCGGCACGCCGCCCGGATCATCGATCACCAACACGGTCCGACCGGCGTCACGTATGAGACCGAGCGGCCGTGCCGCCCATGCGCTATCGAGCTCATCCTTCAGCTCGTATTCGTGCGTGAGGCGATCGAGCCTTGAGCGCGACGGTTGGTCGGCGGCAGGAGCAACGAGCAGAACGGCGAGCCGGTTGCCATTGTCATCCAGTCGCCAGCCTCGGCTGAACACGCGCTCGCCGTCCGCCCACAACACCTGAGAGCTACCATGCGAGTACGCGACGTTCAGCAACTGCTGCACCATCTGTCAGATCCCGGCGTCGGGCTTCAGCTTGAAGTCGGCTAATCAAGCTCTCCGCGCAGCACGCACGCGGCCACTCGAGAAAGCGTACTCCATCGGTCCGGAAAAGCCAGTCGCCCCTCGGTCTTGCGGCTGGCAGGGTGGCACACGCGGACCAATAACCGCATGCCCGCTGACGCAGGGGAACCCGGGGCGGTTCACTCGGCTGCAGCCGCGGTCGTCTGATCCTTCTTGCCCTCGTTCTTTCCTTCCGCAAGGTTGCGCACCACCATGTAGAAGATCGGCGTGAAGATCAGGCCGAACAGCGTGACACCGAGCATCCCGAAGAACACGGCGACGCCGACCGCCTGACGCATCTCGGAACCCGAGCCGGTCGACACCACCAACGGCAGCACGCCGAGGATGAAGGCGAACGAGGTCATCAGGATCGGCCGCAGGCGGAGCCGGCAGGCCTCGATCACCGCGTCCAGCCGCGGCCGGCCCTCGAGCTCGATGTCGCGCGCGAATTCGACGATCAGGATCGCGTTCTTGGCCGCAAGCCCCACCAGCACCACGAAGCCGATCTGGGTCAGGATGTTGACGTCCTGGCCCATGATGCGCACGCCGATGGTGGCCGCGAACAGGCACATCGGCACGATCAGGATCACCGCGAACGGCAGCGTCCAGCTACCGTATTGAGCGGCCAGCACCAGATAGACGAACAGCACGCAGATCGGGAACACGTAGAGGCCGGCATTGCCGCCCGTCACCTGCTGATAGGACAGATCGGTCCATTCGAAGGAGAAGCCCGACGGCAAGGTCTGGTCGGCGAGTTGCTCGATGGTGTTGAGCGCCGTCGTCGAGCTCACCCCCGGCGCCGGCTCGCCCTGCAACTCGGACGCCGAATAGAGATTGTAACGCGCGACACGGTCGGGTCCCGAGACGTCCTTGAAGTCGACGATGCTACCGAGCATCACCATGTCGCCGGCGGCATTGCGGGTACGCAACCGGGCAAGATCGGGGCTGTCCTTCCGGAACGGCAGGTCGGCCTGCGCGGTGACATGATAGGTGCGGCCGAACAGGTTGAAGTCGTTGACGTAGGTGGAGCCGAAATAGGTCTGGATCGTGTCGTTGATGTTGGCGATCGGAACGCCGAGCTTCTGCGCCTTGACGCGATCGATGTCGACGAACAGCTGCGGCGTGTTAGCCGAGAACGGCGAGAACACCGAGGTCAGGTTCGGCGACTTGCGCGCGGCCTGTACCAGTTCGTCGGTCGCGGCGGCCAGCAGTTCCGGCCCGCGTCCCTGCCGATCCTGAATGCGGATGGTGAAGCCGCCGCCGGTGCCGATGCCCGGCACCGCGGGCGGCGGAATAACGATGATGAAGGCGCCCTGGATTACCGACAGCCGCTTGCGAAGGTCGGCTGTGATCGCGTCGGCCGACAATCCCTTCTTCTGCCGTACTTCCGGCTCGTCGAACACCGGGAACAAGGCCGCGGCATTGCCGGCCTGCGTGCGCGTCGCGCCGGAGAACCCGCTAAATGCGCCAACGCGCACGATACCTGGCGTGTCCAGCGCAATCCGCTCGATCTCGCGCACCACCGCCGTGGTCCGCGCCAGCGACGCCGCGCCCGGCAGCTGCGCCGAGATGATGAGGTAACCGCGATCTTGCGCCGGGATGAAGCCCTGCGAGGTGGTCGCGAGCAGCCAGCCGGCGCTGCCGATCAACACCAGGTAGATCGCAAGCATCACCACCGTGTGCCGGATCACGAAGTCGGCGACACCAGCATAGCCTTGCGCCAGGCGGTCGAATACGCGGTTGAACAGCGCGGTGAAGCTGTCCCAGCCGCGCGCGATGATGTTCCAGCGCGCCGGCGGCTGCTTTTCCCCGTGCTGCACGAGGATCTGCGAGGCCAGCGCCGGCGACAGCGTCAGCGAGCAGAAGCAGGAAATTGCGGTCGCAACCGCAATCGTCACCGCGAATTGCTGGAAGAACTGTCCGGAGATACCGCCGAGGAAGGCGGTGGGCACGAACACCGCACACAGCACCAGCGCGATCGAGACCAGCGCGCCGCCAACCTCCCCCATGGTCTTGAGCGCAGCATCGCGCCTGGACATGCCGTGCTCGAGATGGCGCTCAACATTCTCGACCACCACGATGGCGTCGTCAACCACGATGCCGACCGCGAGCACGAGGCCGAACAGCGTCAGATTGTTGATCGAGAATCCGAGCACGGACATCACCGCAAAGGTGCCGACCAACGACACCGGGATCGCAATGATCGGGATGATCGCAGGCCGCCATCCCTGCAGGAACACCAGCACCACGATGACGACCAGCGCCATCGCCTCATAGACCGTCTTGATCAACTCATGGACCGATTGGGCGATGAATTCGGTCGGGTTGTAGCCGATATTGTAGTCGAGCCCCTTCGGAAAACTCTCCTTCAGCTTCGCCATCGTGTTCGAGATCGCTTTCGCTGTATCGAGCGCGTTGGATCCGGGCCGTTGCGTCACCACCATTGCGACGGCCGACTTGCGCAATATGCGGCTGCTGGTGGCGTAAGACAGGGCGCCGAGCTCGACGCGGGCAACGTCGCGCAGCCGCACAATGCGGCCGTCGGAGCCGGCCTTCACCACGATGTCCTCGAACTGCCTGATGTCCTTGAGGCGGCCGGTGAATACGAGATTGGGCTGGAACGCGCGATCGGCGATCGGCGGCTCGGCGATCTGGCCGCCGGCGATCTGCAGGTTCTGCGCCCGGATCGCAGCCAGCACCTCGGTCGAAGTCAGGCCGAGATTCGCAATCCTGTCAGGATCGAACCATAGCCGCATCGAATAGTCGCGCGCACCGAACATCTGAATGTCGCCGACGCCGTCGAGCCGCAAGAGCTGATCGCGGACCTGGAGCAACGTGTAGTTCGAGATGTAGAGCTGGTCGAAACTGTCGTCGGGTGACAACACGAACACGGCCATCAGGATGTCGGGCGAGTTCTTTCGGGTGACGACGCCGTTGCGCTGCACTTCTTCAGGCAAGCGCGGTTGCGCGATCGCGACGCGGTTCTGCACCAGCACCTGCGCCTTGTCGAGATCGGTGCCAAGCTTGAAGGTGACGGTGATGGTGAGCTGGCCATTCGAAGTTGCCTGGCTGTAGAGATACAGCATGTCCTCGACGCCGTTGATCTCCTGCTCGATCGGCGCGGCGACGGTATCGGACACGGTCTGCGCCGAGGCGCCCGGATACTGCGTCGTAACCGTGACGGTCGGCGGCACCGCCTGCGGATATTCCGAGACCGGCAGCGTTTGATAGGCAATCGCGCCGACGATCAGGAGGACGATTGACAGCACCATCGCGAGGATGGGCTGGTTGACGGAGAGCTTTCCGAGATTCATGGCTTCGCACCTGCCGCCGGCTTGGCATCCGCCGGAACCGGCGTCATTTTGGGCGTCACCTTGGCGCCGACGCGGGCGCGTTGCAGCCCGTCCACGATCACGTGATCCTCCGGCTTGAGGCCTTCGCGGATCACGCGCAGGCCTTCATCCAGCGGCCCGAGCGTGACCGCGCGGGCTTCCACCGTATTGTCGTCCTTGACCACGAACACGATCTTGCGCGACTGGTCGGTGGCGACAGCGGTATCCGGGATCAGCAGCGCCTCATAGGGCGAGGAGCCGATCAGGCGGACGCGGCCGAACTGACCGGGCAGGATCGAGAGATCCTTGTTCGGAATGATCGCGCGGCTGCGCAGCGTTGCGGTGGAGACGTCGAGCCGGTTGTCGAGGAAGTCCATCTTGCCTTCATGCGAGGGCTTGGTCTCGCCGGTCAGCGTCACCTGCACCGGGTTCGCGGTATCGCGCGAGCTCGGCCGCCGGCCCTCGAACCACAGCTTGCTGTTACGCTGATAGGTCGCCTCGTCGACGTCGAAATAGATGTAGATCGGATCGAGCGACACGATGGAGGTCAACAGCGTCGCGCCGCCCTCGCTGCCCTGTACGAGATTGCCCGGGGTGACCAGATGCCGGCTGACGCGGCCGGTGATCGGCGCCAGCACATGGCTGAATTCGACGTTGAGCTGCGCGGCCTTCAACGTGCCCTCCGCCTGCGTCTCGGCAGCATGAGCCGCCTGCAACGCCTGACGGCGCTGGTCGACAACCTGTTCGGAGACCGCGCTGGTCTGGACCAGGGTCAGCCCACGCTCGAGTTCACGCTTGGCAAGGTCTACCTTTGCCCGTGCGTCGTCGAGTTGACCTTGGGCCTGCAACGCGACCGCCTCGAACGGACGCGGGTCGATGACGTAGAGCAGATCGCCGGCCTTGACGATTGCGCCGTCCTTGAACTCGACGCTGTTGACAAAGCCGCCGACGCGGGCGCGGACCTGGACCTCCTCGATCGCCTCGAAGCGGCCGGTGAACTCGTCCCAATCGGTAACGGTGCGCTTAACCGGCTGCGCGACCGTGACGGGCGGCGGCGCGGCCCCTTGCGACTGCGCCTTGTCGCAGCCAACGATCGCCAACACAACCAGCATAACGATCACCGCAGCGCCACATCGCAGAAGGCGACGAAACGAACTGCGATTGAGCCGGGTCGCCGGAGCCCGGTGCTCCGTTATGTCAATCGTATTCACTTCCCTCTCTCCAAGCACTTTGGCGAGCCGATCGCGAAACCGCGAGTTCGGCACGACGATGCCTGGAGATTGACGCTGCAACGTCGGCCAGGGAAATCATCTCTCGCCATGGAGTCGATAAACGATCGTTATTGCCGCGCGCCGTGCCGCCGTAGCGAGGATGACGAAAGCCGAATGGCACTCGAAGCCAACGTTGTTGCTCGATGTCGACTTCACGGCGCATTCCTACCGATTATCGATACGATAGCTTTACCTGAATGGTCACCGATCTTAATTGCCAGGCGTGCCGCTCAGGCGCTTGCGACGGTTCGTGACGCCGCTTCGCATGAGCGCTAAACACAGTGGAAGGACGCTATGACGCCCCAGGACAAAGCATCCAAGCGCCGCGAGGTTTTCGTCGCGAGCGACCCCGCCAATCATGGCACGCTGGTCGGTCAGGTAGATGGATCTCAGTTTCCCATCGGCGGCCCGGATGGAATCGGCCACGTTTCTCCCGGTCCCAATCCTTACGACCTTCTCAGCACCTCTCTCGCTGCCTGCACCGCCATGACTGTTCGCTTTCACGCCCGACGTCGAAAACTGCCGTTGGTGCGGGTAGAAGTCGGTGTCAGCTTCCACCATGGTGCAAAGGGCGAACGAGATTCGTTCGAACGCACGCTCGTGCTGGAGGGCGAACTCGACGCCCAACAACGCGCCTTCTTGCTGGAGGCCGCGAACCTCTGCCCTATTGGCGAACTTCTCGGCATTAGCGCGGATATTCACACACGCCCGGACGCCGCAACGTCCAGCCACGACACAAGCACCCAGGCCAGCTATGAAGATGATCTGGCTGAGCTCCACATCCCCTATATCGAAGCGGATTGAGCGCTTCGCCTGCCCGCGACCACCGCGCCAGGAGCACCGGCGGCATTGCTCGTTTCGACTCCACAACTACTAGCGGTCGGCCGTCTCAGCGGCGAGACGGCGGCAGAGTCTTCTTACTCCGCGCGCAACCAAAACCCTTAATGAACGCGTAAGCCGACAGAGCCTGCGTTCCTGCGCGCGTTACGGTTCTCGCGTCCTCAGTGACCAGAAATCAACCCCGCGGGCATTCGCTCTGTTCACTGCTGCGCCGTGGTGCCTTTCATTCTGGCGCGGCGTGTCGATGGCATCGATTCCATAGCCACACGTCATTGGACCATCGACTTTCGCGGTCGTATTTCTTGCTCCTCTACAACTGAATTCAGAAGATGGCGGCATACCACACGCAGAGGAGTGGATGATGAAAGCAATCGTCGTAACGGACCAGGCAGCGGGGACCGGTGGAATGAGGCTCGTGGAGCGGTCCGAGCCGCAGGCCGCCATCAACGACGTTATCGTTCAGGTTCATGCATCGGGATTCGTCCCGACCGAGCTAACGTGGCCCTCGACGTGGACCGATCGCCTCGACCACAGCCGAACACCGTCGATTCCGGGGCACGAGCTGGCCGGTGTGGTCACCGCTCTCGGCTACGGCACGACGGGGCTGTCGGTGGGGCAGCGAGTGTTCGGGCTTTCCGATTGGTATCGCGACGGCTCCCTGGCGGAGTACGTGGCTATGGAGGCACGTAACCTCGCGCCTCTGCCGGGGGACATCGAATTCACGGCGGGCGCGAGTCTGCCAATTTCAGGCCTCACCGCATGGCAGGGACTATTTGTGCACGGCCGCCTTCAGGCTGGGCAGACCGTCCTCGTGCACGGCGCAGCCGGTGCAGTCGGATCGATGGTGAGTCAACTCGCAAGATTGTCTGGCGCCTACGTCATCGGCACCGGGCGTGCCGCCGATCGTCAGAACGCCCTAGACTTCGGCGCGCAGGAGTTCCTGGATCTCGAGAACGACACCCTTGAAGACGTCAATGGAATCGATCTGGTGTTCGATGTTATCGGCGGCGACATCGGGAGGCGCTCCGCATGTCTGATTCGAACCGGTGGAACGCTGGTGTCCATCGTCGGACCGAGCGAAGTACGACCCGTTGACGGCCTAGCCGTCGACTTCGTTGTTGAGTCCGATCGTGCCCAACTGGGAGAGATTGTCCAGCGAGTGCGGGACGGGCGACTGCGGACCAACATCGGCAGCATCGCGGCTCTCGACGACGCTGTCGCCGCCTTCAATCCGACGAAGCGGATCAGCGGCAAGACGATCATTCGCGCTCGTCCGTGAGCAACATCTACTCGATGCACGCTTCCGGCCGGCCGCGTCCTATCAGACGTGCCGGAGGCAGCCGGCGATCTACCCTGCCCCTCGGCAAGAGACGTCGACCGGGATGCACCCCCTGCGGCATTTCCGGCGAAGAGAGCGAAAGCATTTCAACCTGTCCTTTCACGTATAGGATTCACCATGACAAACGGGATCACCACGACCAACGCGGTTATCGAATGCATCCTGGGCCGCAGCTCTGCCAAGTACTACGACACTGCAGCCACCCTGAGCGATGACCAAATCAGCGAGCTCGTGCGAATTGGCACCACCGCGCCAACATCCTTCCACTTGCAGAATTGGCGCTTCATTGCCGTTCGCTCGCGTGAAGCCAAGACTCGATTGCGGCCGATCGCCTGGGATCAGCCTGCAATCACTGAAGCATCAGTTACCTTCATCGTCTGCGGTCAGTTGGCCGACTCCAGCGTCGTGCCAGAACGCCTTGCACCGCTGGTGGAATCCGGCGTCATGCCGGCAAAGATGGTTCCGGAATGGGAAATCCCCGCGCGCGGTCTGTATATGGCGTACCCGCAGCGTCAGCGCGACGAAGCCGTTCGCAGCGCCACCTTCGGCGCGGCCGCGATGATCTATGCGGCCGGCTCGCTCGGCCTGGGTTCGACGCCGATGATCGGTTTCGATGCGGAAGCCGTGCATCGCGAGTTCGGGCTCGCCAAGGACGAGGTACCGGTCATGTTGCTGTCCGTGGGAGCCCTGCGTCCGGGCAACTGGGCGCAGAAGCCGCGCCGTCCGGTGACCGAAGTGTTGAATCTCGTTTGATCGTTAGCGCAACCAGCAACCCGCGGGGACTATGATGCCAAGAACTGCTGCTCTCAAGCCGGAACAGGTGCCGGCCGATTCAAAATCGACCCTCGATATGTTCACCAGGAACATCGGATTCACTCCAAACATGATGGCGACCTTCGCGGCAAGCCCGATCGCATTCAACTCTTGGGCCACCCTGCTCGGCTCCCTGAGCAAGGCGCTCGACGTGAAGACGCGTGACAGCATCGGCCTCGCGGTTTCCGAGGTGAATGGCTGCGACTACTGCCTGACGGTTCACAGCTTTACGGCCGATCACATGGCCAAGCTGCCGGCCAATGAAATTATTCTGGCCCGGATGGGCCATGCCAGCGACCCGAAGCGGGACGCCGCCATCCAATTTGCGCGCAAGGTCATCGAGACCCGCGGCAAGATCAGTGACGCGGATCTGAAAGGCGTGCGCGATGCCGGCTACACGGATGCGAACGTCATGGAGATCGTCGCGCTGGTGGCAATGTATTCCATGACGAACTTCTTCAACAACGTCTTCGATCCCGAGAAGGACTTTCCAGCCGTAGCGCCCGCTGGGTCGCTCTGAACTCCAGCCTGGTCGCATCGATCATCGCTGAAGGCTATCGGAGCTTTTTATGTGATGCGCGATGCGGCCGGGACTCGAAGTGACGGGGCTGGGCGAAAAGAGTAAAGCATGAAGAGTATCCTTCATATTGATTGCAGCCCGCGGGCGGAATCACACAGCCGGCAGCTCTCGGCGGCGATTGTCGAGAAGCTACTCGAGATCGAGCCCCGGGCGACCATCTGTCGGCGAGATCTTGGCGCCGCCCCATTGCCGCATGCCACGCCTGACTACGCCACGACGCTTTCGACGGCAGCAACGTTGGCTGCTCCGCTGAAGGGTTCGCTGGATCTTTCTGAAACGCTCATTCAGGAAGTCGAGGCGGCGGATGCGGTGGTCATTGGAACGCCGATGCATAACCTAACCATTCCCTCGGTCCTGAAGGCATGGGTCGACCAGATTTTGCGCGCCGGCCGCACCTTCAGATCGACGCCGGTTGGGAAGGTGGGAAAGCTCCATGATCGCCCGGTGTTCATCGGTATCGCATCTGGTGGCGTGTTCACCGGTGACCGGGCCAACCAGCCCGATTTTCTCACTCCGTATCTTGCGGCCGTGCTGGGCTCCATTGGTCTGAAAACCTTGCAATTCCTCCCTGTGCAAGCCACTGCGTTTCTTGAGGGAGATAACGCCACGTCAGCGAGGGCAAAAGCGCTTTTGGCGCTCGACCTGACGGTCATGGGGAAAGTCCCATGCCCCGCGACTGTCGAAGGTGAGTGAAGCATCGCTCCACCGCTCGGTAAGGTGTTCGAGGCTCGCGCCGATCTCCTGGAAGATCACTACGGCATCGGCGCGGCGCAGACATCTCAACCGGGTGACCGCGGAGGAGGACGCTTCAGACTTAAAAGCTCCGTCACGTCACGCCGGTCGACCGCGGAAGAGATACCAACTTTCAACCATTTTCCGTCGGGGTAAGTTCGAGCTTCATCGTAAAGTTTGACCAATTGCGGGCGCCACCCGTAACGCCGCGCCTCAAACTTCTCTCGCTCTGCTCCCCCCAGGACCACCTCGACCGAAAACAACCTGTATTCCGGCAGGAAAGTGCAGAATGCCCTGGATTTTTTGTAGCGCAGGGACCAACCGCGCTTCTTGCCACGATAGAGCCATTCCGGCGCGAAGACAGCGGGGTAGTTTGCCTCGATCCAGTTACGC
Source organism: Bradyrhizobium sp. UFLA01-814 (assembly GCF_046718885.1). Classification (NCBI taxonomy): domain Bacteria; kingdom Pseudomonadati; phylum Pseudomonadota; class Alphaproteobacteria; order Hyphomicrobiales; family Nitrobacteraceae; genus Bradyrhizobium; species Bradyrhizobium sp. UFLA01-814. Next base: position 10,532 of record NZ_JAQOSR010000032.1, read on the forward strand.
AGCTCGGCCCAATGCCCGAACGCCTTCGGCCCGATCCAGTCGTGGACAGTGCCGTCATCGGGCGGTGCTGACTTGCCGGTGATCCTGTCGCCGACCTCGGGAGATAGTCCCATATTATTTTCCTTCACATCGCAACTCCATATCGTGAGCTTCGGAAGACTTGGTCGGCCGCACGACTGGCCATTCGATAGCGGAGTCAGTCCCGCGGAATGAAATCGACATGGGGCCCTGGCTCGATGATGAACACCGCGAGCGTGGTGAGAACGCAGGTGACCGCGGCAACAGCCATCGCGATCTGAAATCCCGAGAATAGCTGAGGGCCGCCCTGCTGCAGGACGCCACCAAGCAGGGCAATGGCGAAGAGCGACCCGGCGCGCGAGACCGCACTGTTGACTCCAGACGCGGTTCCGGCGCGATCGGGCTCGACGGTGGTGAGGACGAGGGTTGTCAACGGCGCAATCGCCAGGCTCATGCCAAGCGCCAGCAACAGGATGCTCGGGAAGATGTCCGCCCAATAGGTCGCGTTCGGACCGATACGGAGCGCCATGATGCATCCCAGGGCGGCGACGGCGCCGCCGGCGAACAATGGCACGCGCCGGCCGAACCGGCGGCAGAGCACACCGGCGAGCGGCGAGACGACCATAATCAGCACCTGCAGGGGAACGAAGGCCAGGCCCGCCACCAGCGCCGGCAAGTGCGCGCCCCGGATCATCACAAACGGGATCAGGGTTAGCATGACCGTGAACGGCCCGTAGAGGAGCGCAGTGAACAGGTTCGCGCCGACGATCGACCGTGAAACAAAGAGCGAAGCGGGCAGCATGGCATTGTCGCCTAATCGCCGTTGGTTCACGATGAAGCCGGCTAAACTGCCCAGACCGACAATCAGCATGACGAGCACCCATGGGCTCGGACCCGAACCGTTGGTCAGGTTGATCAGCGCCGCGCTCAACCCGCCGAACCCGACTGTCGACAGGACCGCGCCACCAACGTCGACCCGAACGTGCCTGGCCGGTGCGTCGTTGGGTATCCACGCGATGCCGACAGCCAGCGCGCCGGCGACGACCGGCAGGAGCATCAGAAAGGTCGTCCGCCAGGACCCGTGATCGAGGATCGCGCCGGCGATCGCGGGTGCGACGCCGGCGGCAACAGCCGCTGCGGCGGACCAGATTCCGACCGCGCGAGCTTTCTGGTCGGCGGGAAAGGCCCGCCCAAGCACGGAAAGACCATTGGGCAGGATCACGGCCTCGCCCAGGCCTTGCAACAATCGACCGACGATGAGCGACGCGAAACCCGGCGCGAAGGCAATTGCGGTTGCGCCGAAGCCGTAGAGAGCGATGCCCCCGAGGAAAATCCGCTTCTGTCCGAACCGGTCACCCAGGGCGCCGGCAACCAAGGTCACGGCAACGAGCGGCAGAAGCTCGGCGTTCATCACCCACTGCAGGTCGAGCGGCGACAGGCGCATCTCTTGGCCAATCGCAGCGAGCGCAATCGTGACGACGGCGCTGCTGACGAACACCAGGCAACAGCCCAGGCTCGACGCGGCGAGCACCTTGGTGCTGCCCCACGCGTCAACCGCCTTGGGCTCGGAGAGCGCAAGGCCGAGGTCGGGGAGGATCAGTGACGCGCTGCTCACGATGAGACAGGGCCGTCATACTCGCCACGCGCCGGATAAGCCTTGGAGATCGCGAAATCGATCGCCTGAAGCAATTCCGAGAACAACGGACGTGCAAATGGCATCGTTTGAACCGCGCCGTAGTACAAGGTACCGTCCGGACGGACCAGGAACACGCCCGGCTCCGAAAATAGCGGCGGCTCCTCGACGTTGATCGACGACTTTCCCTGCGACGCAGAAATATACAGCCCCCATTGCCGCGCAACCGTCAGCGGCAACGAATGTCCAAATCGCAAGTTGGTGCCGACCTTGCGCGCCATTTCCTGCGAACGCTCGGCAACGTCAGAGCTAACGGCAATGACCTTTGTGCCGCGGCGCTCATATTCGGAGATCAGCGATTCCAGGTCGCGCAGATATTTGAGACAGACCGGACAATGGAGCCCACGATAAAAGCATATCAACGTAAACCGCTCCGGCGTGTCGGTCGCAAGGTCAAAGTCGCCATGAGCAAGGGTCGGCACGCGCAGTTCTGGAACCGGTCGACGAGGCAGCAGCATTCTCTTCTCCACAGTCCACCCATAGATCGCAGCGCGATACGAAACCTTCCAATAATCGGCATGCATGGTTTCCATAGCGGTGAGGAATACTGCTGTGACGTTCCTCTCTACCTGCGTAAATCAAAGCAAGCGCGCGGCCCGCGACGGCATCACGCCGCGCGGCAAGCGGCAATAACGATCGTCGATTGATTCCATGGCGAGAGGTGACCTCCCTCGCGGCAGGTTCGACAGCCACGGTGTGAGATCGCTGTCAGACACACCCACACCCCGGAACGAGACTGCAAATGACCACGCCTGCAAGCCAGAGACGGCGAGCTTGTCACCACGAGACGCAGCCCCTTGAAGGACGGCACAGCCACCGCGTTATCGATGCAGAACCCTGCCCGCGAGAGCTCGGGCGGGAGGCGCCGCCCCGCCACCGAGGCATGGTGCTCACGGCCTGCGTGCTCGCGTCGTCGATGGCGTTCATCGATGGGACCGCGCTACCCGTTGCGTTACCGATATTGCGCGCTGATTTCGGAGCGGACCTTGCCTCCGTTCAATGGGTTCTCAACGGGTACATGCTGGCGCTCGCGTCGCTGACATTGATCGGCGGTGCGCTCGCGGATGTTTACGGCAAGGCGCGAATGCTGGGGCTCGGTTGCGTCCTGTTCGGTGTGACGTCTGCGGCTTGCGCGCTGGCGCCTTCGCCGACCTGGCTGATCGCTGCCCGCATCGCACAGGGAGCAGCCGCGGCGATCGTCACCCCCGCCAGCCTCGCCCTGATCGGGGCCACCTATCCGCGCGCCGAGCGAAACCGGGCGATCGGCCTATGGGCTGCGGCATCGGCCCTCACAACGGCCGGAGGTCCTGTCCTGGGCGGCTGGCTGACCGAGACCTTCGGCTGGCCGTCCGTGTTCTGGATCAACCCGCCGCTCGCGCTCGCCGCCGTGGGAGTTCTGCTGGTCTTCGCACCCAAAGACGCCCGGATCCAGCGCCGATTCGACCTGATCGGTGCCGCGATCCTCGCTGCGGCGATCGGGGCCCTCACCTGGGCACTGAGCCAGATCGGCTCCGCCGAAGCGCTGGATGCCACGAGCACTCCAGCCCAGCCGGTCACGGTACTCATGATCGTCGCCTGGCTCGGCATTGTCGGGCTCGCCGTCTACGCGTTCTGGGAGCGCAGAAGCGAACACCCGATGACGCCACCTCGCCTGCTGGAAAACCGCGCCTTCCTCGGGCTGAACGTCGCGACCCTGATGATCTATGCGGCGGTTTCGATCATGTTTTTTGTGTTGCCGTTTGATCTCGTCGATCGTCGCGCGCTGTCATCGACCGACGCCGGCCTGGCATTCCTGCCCTTCACGCTCGGCGTGGGGCTCATGTCGAACGTCTTCGGCAGGTTGGCGGACAAGATTGGCGCGCGGGCCATGCTCATCGCGGGACCGGCAGGTGCGGCACTCGCCTATGTCTGGATGGCGCTCGGCCGGGCAGAATCCCTGATGCTCGGCGTGATCGGACCCGTGACCCTGCTGGGCCTGTCCTTCGCTGTGCTCGTGGCACCGCTCACTGCGTCGGTCTTGTCGAGCGTGAATCAGGCCGACGAAGGGCTCGCTTCCGGGATCAACAATGCGGCTAGCCGGATTGCTCAGCTTGCCGGGGTAGCCTTCGCCGCCGGCGTCGCGCCCTTTGCGTCCGGTTACGAAGTCGGCCTCGCCGTAGCCGCCGCGACCTCGATCGCCGGTGCCTTTACAGCTTTGATGACTCTGGCGCCGCGCGCTGCGAAAGCGGGCGTCGCGCTATCTGAACCGGCGAGCGCTGCTGGTAGCGGCTCCCATGGAAGCGAAAGCCGCTCCGGCGACCAGACAAGAGACCGCGCCATGATCTCCGCCCAGGCCGAAGATCAGTGAGACCAGGGCCGAACCAAGTGTGTCCATCCCACGTAGCGAGCCGCAGCATTCATCCCACTTGAAGCGCCACTACGCTCCTTGGGTCCAGCTGTCATCATCGCCGTATTGTAATCGCTCGACGCCGTCTATCAGGATGAAATCTCCGGCACAAACTTTAGGGGGGGCGCGCCGCGCACTGCGCCCGCCTCTCACGAGTAGTCACCTCCGCTCTGCTGACTGAGGTTGCCAAGGTAGTCGCGCTTTCCGATCTTCGCTCCGAGGCGCCGAAGGATCGCGTGCGCAATCGAGATGTGGAAGAAGAAGTCAGGCAGCACCAGATGCCGGATATAGTCGTCGCCGCCGAACCAGCCGCGCGCGATGGGCGGCGTTAGCCCGTATGTGTGGGCCTGCGCGCCGGCAACCTCGTCCGGCTGCACGTTCTGCAGGAAGCGGCGCGTCTCGAGGAGACGCTCCCTCAATGCCGGGTACATCATGGGGATGTCGCGCGGTGCCGGCGCGTCGCGCTGCATCAGTTTCGCCAAGTGGGCGTCGACCTTGTTGCAGCTTACCGAAAACTGTTCTCCGAAAGTCAGCATGTCGGACGCGAGCCGCTCGCCAAGGATACCGCCGGGCTCGATCCCGCGGGCCCGCTCGAGCGCTTGGGCATGGTCGAGATAGTCGGCCATCACGTTCAGTCCGTGCACCATGACGGGGACGGTGATGTCATAGACCGAGAACGACACGTCGAACTCCATGCGCTCGCTTGTACTCTGGACGTCGATCGGGTCCGAAAGGCTGACAGCCGAAACGAATCCTCACCATGAGCACTTCAATTTTTTCAGCTTGCGGCATCAACTTGCGGGATTCGAGAAGGGCCCACGCATTCGGTCGCCTAGCGACGCAGGACCGGATATCCGTTCACGTAGATCCAATCGGTTGTCTGAGCCGGCACGTGGCAGCCCTGGCAATCCGAATGGTAGTCTGTGGAGGTGGTCTTGAGCGGCTTGTCGGCGTCGAACCACGACCATCCCCACCCGTCGCCCCACAACGGGTTGCCGGGGTGCGTTCCCTTGCTGTCTTTCACCATGACGAACCAGCCCTGGAGCTTGTCGGCATGGCTCACCCTGCCGGTTGTCATCTCGTCCGTCGCCGTCGCGAAGACCTCTTTCACCAGAACGGCGCCGTCCGGGAACTGCCCCGTCTTCCGATACGCATCGATCGTTCCCGGGGATGCCCAGACGACATGCATTTCCTTCGAGCCCTGGCCGCTGTCGGCGGCAATTGCCCAGCTGCCGAGCGCCTGGTAGAGCGTTCGGTAGTCCGCCGGCACGCGCAGATGCCCGGTGGCGTCCACGACGTTCGCAGTCGGGCCGGCCGAGGCCGCTCCGTTGATCTGCGCGAGCGCCGCCACGGCGCCGGCCACCAGCGAGACGGCGACGGCCAGACCGACTGTCCTTGATAATTTCATGGGAGCTCTCCTTTTCTGCTCGCGCGCGGTACGGAGACTCGGCGCAGCGTCTTCAATCACTGTTTCATTCGCTGCGGAGCCGACCGCGTGCAGCTCGGCCGACCTGGCGGACCCAAAGATCGGACGGAGCCTATGAAATTAGAAATTCCCTTTGGACATGCTTTCGATAGGCGTGAGGTATCGTTCAAAGGCGCCGCGCGGCATAGGAGGAAATGAACGGGCATTTCGCGATTACCTTTTTCCTGTCGCGCCGCAACGCTTCGAAAACGCCATCCGCCAGCCGCGATCCGTACCCCCGACCGGACAGATCCTGTGGCACTTCCGTGTGGAGGAGAACGACGCGACCGTCTTCGATCTTGTAGTAGGCGACCGCGAGCGCTCCGTCGCCAAGCGGCATTTCAACCGACTCATCGCCGGATTATCCCGGATACTGCTGTCCACCTTCAGCCTCCCTCACCGAGACATGGAGGCGGCGTGGCGCAGCGACGCCAATATCTGCGCCGGCTCGTCCCGTATCGTGAAGTCAGGCTCGACGAACGCACTGCGAATCCGGCCTTCCGAGTCGATCACGTAGGTCGCGGGGATGGGCAGCATCCAGATCGGTGACCCGTGGCGGGCGCCGAAGTCAAAGCCCAACCTGGAATAATGTGCGATGGTATCATCGGGCACCCGGAACAGTACGCCATACGACATGGCGACGCCGTAGTCGACATCGGACAGGACCTTCAGATCCAAACCCAGGCTCCGCTTGAGCTGCCGCGGGAAGTCTTTCGTGTCGGGCGTCACGACTGCGAGGGTCGCGCCGACGCTCTCGAACTCATCCTTCGCAGCCTGGAGGGCGGAGAGCTCAGCGGTGCAGAACGGACACCAGCCGCCGCGGAAGAAACTCAGCACGAGGGGTCCGTCGCGGCGCAATTGCTCGGAGGAGTGGAGACGGCCGTCGGCGTCCGGCAAAAGGAAATCTGGCGCCTCGTCCCCGACCTTCAACGCGCGCGATGCCACGTCGGTATCGCGGAGCCAGCCCACGAGGTGGTTGTAAGACTCCCAATCTGCCGCGCTAAACGTCGACAACAGCTCGGTGCGAATCTGGGCGAGTGTCTTGTCGGCCTGGTTGGTCATCGGCAAGGAGCCGTCAAGCTGAAGATCGGTTGGCTGGAGGCGGCTGGCCGCCGGCGCGGGTGTCGTCGTCATGCGGACGCCCTCGCCATCTCTACGACCGTTTCGTAGGGCACACCCCGGTCGGAGACCTCGAACGACCAGTCGCGAAGCCGCGCGACCTTGACGAAAGCGTCCAGCGCCGGCGAGTAGCGGCGCCCCTGTACTGCCAGCAGCCGCACCTCCCGCAAGACCGGGTCGCCTTCGAGCGGGATGGTTTTGAGCGTCGGAAGGCGCGGCATGTGCTCGGGCGCGAGCATCACGCCGAAGCCCGCAGCCGCCATGTGCTGCAGGTGCAAGTCGTGACCGCTGCAGTGGCCGAAGTGAGGGGGCACCTCCGGAAAATACGACCGCTGGATTTTCGGGGCAACATCGCATTCAGCCCGTTCCAGCAAGACGGTTTCACGGAGGTCATCGATGCCGATCGACTGACGGTTTGCGAGCCGGTGTGTCGGCGCGAGCACCGCGACGTAGCGTTCCTCGAACAGCGACCAGTCGTCGATACGGTCGGGCACGTCCTGCACATCCCCGACCATAGCCGCGTTGATCTCCCCCGCAAGCAAGAGGTCGACGAGCTTCTCCGCCACGCCCTCGCGCAGTTCGACGTGAAGTCCAGGGACGAACTTTGCGATCTCCGCGATCGGATCGAGGACCAGCGATGCCGAGATAGAGGGGGCGAGGCCGATCTTCAATGGCGCTACGTCCTTGCGTTGGAATTCCTCGGCCCTGCGGCGCACCGCCTCCGCCGAGGCCAGTGTGCGCTCCAGCATCGGAAGGACTTCCTTTCCAAGGTCGGTGAGCTGCGTCAGCTGGCGTTCGCGGTAGATCAGCTGGCCGCCGAGTTCCTGCTCGAGCTTCTGCACTCCCTTGGTCAGGGCCGGCTGCGTGACATTGCACAGCTCGGCCGCGCGGGTGAAGTTGAGTGTGGACGCCACAGCGAGAAAGTAGCGAACTTGATGAAGCTCCATGGATCGTTTCCGTCAAGGTGCGGTTGTCTGTGCTGATGAGCCTTTGCGCTCCGCGACGTGACGAGGCGCGCCGCAATCATGGGGCCTAGATGCTACTTGCGTGCCCCCGTTTGAATGACCTGGCTGTTGATTTGGACGCACGGACACGCCTTCAGGAATCTCTGAGAGCCGACATGGTGAAGGGTTGGGTGAACGAGGAAAAGGCTCAATTCGGACGCGTTGCCGTGCGGCGTGCAGTCGACGCCGTTGTAGGCGTCGTGCGTTCGCCCGGATCATCTAACTACGCGGCCGGCCGGCCCTTTCCGGCGCATGGCGTCAGGCGCGGAGCGTCTCACCGCCTTTGGCATCTGCGTAGTATTGAGGCGCTTCGCGGCGGTCGTGTTTCCCGTAGTCGCGCACGATCCGCACTTTCCGGACCCTCGCATTGTCATTCGGTGCGAAAGTGTCCTCGTAGGCCTGCGCCGCAGCGTGGTTCTTCCAGGATATGAGCAGAATCAGATCGCCAGGCGTGAGCATGGCGTCGCAGATGTCCCAGGACGTGCTGTCGGCCGCCCACGGGTTTAGGCCGAGCCACTCGGCGCAGTCATACGGGTTGTCGGTCTGCTTCCACTCCGCGGGGCGCGTCGCGTTGATCAGCGTGACCGTCGTTCCCTCCCCGACTTCGGTCTCGTCGAGCCGCTGCTCCGTGAGGGCGTACCCGGCAGGCACCTGATTGTCACCGGTGATCTGGCCGACGCGGAGGTGATAATCTGCGAAGATTTCGTCCCGGCCCTTCTGCTGGAGCTCGTGATGGCGCATGCGAGTCCGCCAGCGGACGAGCGACTTCTCGTCCCGCCAGCTCGAAAGCGAGAGGATCCAGCCCTCGCGGGTCAGGCTCTTGTAGCGGATGTTGTCGACGAAGCCCTCGACTTGCTCCAGTTCGGGGCGCAACATCTTGGCGCTGTCGAGGTAGTCATCCCAACTCCCCTTGTTGGGGAGGACCTCGAAAATCACTGAAAACATGATCGTATCTCACTCCCAGAGTGCTGCGACATAGTCGATCGTGGTGTTGCGAGCCGGATCAGCGCGGCGCCGTCGAAGCATGGAATTCCACATTGTGAATGGGAAGTGACGTCACGCCATGAAGTCGATAGCCGCGCGTTATGATGGCCGGAGGTCTGCCGCATCGGACTCGCGCAACCGAGGCCAGCTACTCCGGCAGTGGTTCGGGAGCCTGAGATCAGCCCAGGTCGGTCGGGCGTCGAAGAGTCCGCGCGAACGAGCCCACTCCGGCTAGCCAAGCGTCTTTCAGACAATCCGATAACGGTCGGCTATCGACTCCATGGCGAGAGGTGATTTTCCTTTCGACCATCATGGACTCAGACTTCGACCTACGTCGTCCCTTATGCGGGCCGAAGTCGCAGTTCCGCTGCACGATTGCAAGCCAGGAGGTCCGATATGCAAATCAGAGAGACGATTGGCGTTTCATTATCCGGCCCTGTCGAAGGCCGGCTGCTGGAGGATGTTGTCGTGCTCGCGGACCGCGCCGGCGTCGCGCTCGGAGTGCAGCATGCGTTTAGCGCACGAGTGCGAGACGTTCGCGACGGCGGTAGCGGTCTCATCGCGTCCAGGTACGCGGAGATCCCGCTCGTCGGCCCCAACGGCGAGGTCTCGGGGATTTTGTGCCGCGCCAGCGTGCCGTCTGATGCGCGCGGCGTGGCCACCCCTCGCAGGCGGGATATCGCGAGCATCATGCCCGACGTGGCGCAGTTCCTCGTCCACAACATCGACAACCTCCTCGCCGTGATCGACAGCGGCCTGCGGCTGCTCGAGTGCCAGACCGATGCCGCGCGCCGAAAGGCCATCCTTGCGAAAATGCAGCAGGCGATCGCGCGAGGCGCGATGTCCAGCCGGCAGTTCCTCGATGCCGAGCAAGCAGGCGCCGAGTCGATCGACGGGTTTGTCACAGGCACTCGCCTCGCAACGATCGCAAGTGCGCTTGACTGGACGTTGCCTCTGCACATCACGGTGCGCGCCGAGATCGCCCCTGACCTATGGGCCTTCAATGCCGACCCGGAGGAGCTATACTTCGCCTTGCTGGACCTTTGCCAAGTCTCGGCGGATGCCATGCCGAGAGGCGGCACGATCACCGTCAAGGCGCACAACGTCGAGCCTTCCGCCGACGCGTCCGGGGAATTCGTCGAGATCGTTGCCGCCGACGATGGGGACGGCATGCCTGAGAGGATCCTATCGCAGGCCTTGACCTCGGACTTCACAACAAGGGCCACGGGCCATGGCACCGGCCTTTCCCAGGTCCGGCGCTTCGCTGAAGAACGAGGCGGCGTGGTCTGTACAGAGAGCAAGCGCGGTGCCGGCACACGCATGCGTCTGCTGCTCCCGCGCGCGCACAGAGCCGGGCTCCCCAGCACGATCGTCGGCACGGAGATCGCGTACACGCCCTCCCCTAACGGCGGGATGTTTCACGTTGGTGAATCCCGCGACAGCTTTGGCGCCATCTTGGCCAGCGCGAACACCTGGAGACCGGTTCAGCGAGGGAGCTCATGATCCCCTCCGCCTCGACCATTCGTTCGACCGACAGGGGCTCATCGAAAACACGCAGTGGGGCGCTCGGCGTGCAAGTGTCATAGCTCGCCGGATGAACAGGAGATCTTTCGATGATTCTACCTGCCGGTACGACAGTTGCCGTCGCTGACGGCGAGACGTTTCGCATGTTCCACAATACAGGCGTGAAACCTGGGGTGCACTTGGTCGAGATCACGGCAGCTCCGCCCGCGCACCTCCACGCAGGCTCAGGTGCACGGCACCATACCGGCTCCGCCAACCCCGATGGCAGGCGGTTCATCGAAGAGGACTTTGCAGCGGCAACCGCGGCTTTCCTGAACAAGCTCAGCATGGACGGGACAATAGAGCACTTGGTCGTTGTCTCTGACCCCAGAACCTTGGGGGAGATGCGCAAGCACTTTCACCACGACCTGAGAAGCAAGATCATAGGCGAGCTCGCGAAAGACTTCGGCCGACGTCCGCTCTCAGATATCGCCTCACTGATCGCTGGCGCCTAAGGCACACGACGCCGGAATGCGCTCGCTGGTGAGAAGCATGTGCACTTGTCGGCCTGCTTCGCCATCTCAATCGTCGCCTCCAGCATCTCCTGCGGCATTCTCAACCCAGGCAGATGGGCTATGCTGAGATCGCAGAACTGTCCGCAACTCCCTTTATCGCGTTACTCGCAGTTCTAATACTGCCGCTTCGACCACAGATGCTGAGAACAGAACGGCGGTGGAAGAACCATCCTCCAAACCAACAGCGAAAAACCACAGCTTGCGCGATGAAATTGGCGCAAGATCGCGGATCCTGTCGGTGGCTTTGCGGTAAACTCAAGCACGGCTTTGCGAATTCCTCCTTCTACTTTCGTCATCTGATGCCACAGCTCGCCGATCGATTTCGGCTGATCGCGCCGGATCTACCCTCGTTCGGCTTCACGCAAATCCCCGCCGAGCGAAACTATCGGCATGACTTCGAATCCCTCTCGCGCACGATCGCAGCGTTCGTCGACGTCTTGGAGCTTACGCGCTACGTGCTCTATGTCTTCGACTACGGTGCACCGGTGGGTTGGGACCTCGCGCTGACATATCCGGAGCGTGTTGCAGGGATCATCAGCCAGAACGGCAACGCGTACGTCGAGGGATTGAGGAAGGAAGCCTGGGATCCGCTGCGAGCCTACTGGGTCAGCCCAAGCCCCGACAAACGGGAGCCCATTCGCTCCCGCATGACGCTCGAGGGGGTCAAGCAAGCTTACTTCCACGGCGTGGCCGATCCATCCATTATTGAGCCGGAGTCCTACACGCTTGATGCGGCGGTTCTGGCCCGCCCCGGAAATGCCGATCTGCAGATCGACCTCAAGCTGGACTATAAGCGCAACATCGAACGCTATCCGCTCTATCAGGCATTCTTCCGTCAGCATCAGCCACGGCTGCTGGCCGCCTGGGGCAGGAACGACCCATTCTTCGCCCCGGAGGGCGCCGAAGCGTTTCGGCGGGACATTCCCGCAGCACGAATTGTCCTTCTGGACACCGGGCACTTTGCGCTTGAGACGGAAGGTCGCACGGTTGCCGAGGAAGTCAGACGCTTCCTGCTCGATTGAATATCGGCAGAGCGCACGAGCAGCGCGATTTCGTATTGTCGATAGGAACGGATGCGCGCCCCGTCGCCTTCGTCAGGATACTCGCGCGGCACGCCGCACGGGGCTTCGTTCGGGCCGCACGGCACTAACAGACGGGCCAGCCTTCGGAATTGAAGGGATGATGATTGCGCGTCAGCGATCACTCTCTTTTTTGGTAGCGAGGACCTACGCCATTGGCACTGATCGTCCGTGGCGCTTCGCACTCTCCAATTGGTTGCGGGTTGATTTGAACCTATCGAGCTAAGCAATTGGATTTGTTGATGCGGCTGCTTAAGACCGAAAAGCAAAAACCCAGCAATCCGTTGAGATTGCTGGGTTTCCATTTTCAACTTTGGTTGCGGGGATAGGATTTGAACCTATGACCTTCAGGTTATGAGCCGCCCAGCAAGTGGGGCAAGCAATTGATATTATTTATAAAATCGTCTTCAAAAATATTTTTGTGCTAGAAATTGTGCTAAAATCAACAACTTACCCTACCCCAATGTGACATACGTCACACATTTAGGCAATCGGCTTGACGGCCCGCCCAGCTGGGAGCGACCCTCTGCTATCGCCTCGCTACCGAGCTCATCCGCCGGAGCTATACCTTCAAGAGAAAACCTGCTGGTAATCGCGCCTAGCCCCTTAAGGCATCGAGCTGCTTCTGAATCTCAAGCTTGTCCCCCCCGTAGCCCAACCAATCTAATGGCGACATCAACCACTTTCTGTCGAGCAACAATCGCTCGCTCAGCTAGGTCCAAGCATCGTTTAGCCCACTCATGCCTACTCTGCTGGTGGGGATCATCCAGGATAGCTTGCAAGGGGGCAACCTGGGCCTTGCACCACTTAAGGTCATCTAACTGCTCTCGCAGCTTCAGCAGGTCGCGTTTACGATCAAGTTCAATCTGGCTTTGGATGTCTTCCACTGCCGAATCGTACGCGGAAGCCCGTCACCAGCCAATAGACTCCCCAAAGGCGGGATTGACGGCTCGCGGAGCCATACTCAGAATCCAGCTATCGCCTTTCTTAGTCGACGCCACGTAGGTATGAGGACCGCGCAAGCGGTCCTTATTGTTTTGCCACCTGCGCCCCTCTGCCCTACCATCCAGTCATGCCGAAGAAAGCAAGCGCTCAGAAGCCATCAACGTTTACGATCGGCCGTGAGCGTTTTGAGCAGATCTGCGCTGTTGAGGGGATCAAGCTGACCCCAGCCATGAAGAAGCGGTTTGCGGAGTTTGACCGGAAAGGCCTCTCACCGGAGGAGCGCCGCCGGGAGATCATCAAGGTCTACGGTAAGAAGTAGCCAAGTTTTTGCCGGTTCGTTGAACGATCAATACACATCAAAGCAAAGACTTAGATTCGCGCTCTCTCGGGAGATTGCCGGTTTCTTTGCCGGTTACGCCCCTTCATTTAGCCGATGACCCATTTCTCAGCGCGGATGAGCTGCAACAGGTTTATGTAATCAACCCCAAAATCTCCGCACACATCAGGAATGTTCGGCCGGTTGAGGCTCCCAGTGGTGCCTTTCCTCGGTAACGATGAGTCGCACTTGAATAACTATAGACCGCGACCTTAGATGTCTCCATGAAGCACAAGGGTCGGGAATAAAGACTAGGAAACGGAGACGTCAAATCGCGGATTGGCGCCTCGAAATGCCGCCAGCGCATCGTGCCTAATCTTATCCAGTTCGTTTGCCATCGCCGGAGTTATCATGAAAACCGGGCAGTCCGATTGACCACAGGCGCAGGGTCTTATTCGACCGTCACGCAGACCAGTTGAGAATGTCCGTCGCAGCTTATCGACCAGACTGACCGCCATAGACACTTGCGACTTCATTCTGGCATCACGGAGATGATGGATCGTTGGTATTCGGCGAATTTCATTGCCTTCGCGAGTCCGCCAGACCCCCGTATTTAGCGCGGCAATCGTATCCTCGATCGCCTGCTTGAAGGCTGGCAACGAACTCTCTTCCTGGAAACGAGTCCGAAACGCTGGTCGGTCAAATACGGCAGCCATGATATCCAGGGCGTCCTTATCACTCAGCCCAGCAAAGTCTTCTGCGAAGCGCCGCAAGTCTTCTCGGCTGTCTGGAAAGGGCTCACCTGCACAAAACCTTCGGAGCAAGTCCTCACCATACAGGCGTAAATGCTCTTCGAATTCTACACCTGACCAGATCGTCAAACTGCTAATGCCTAACGAGGCTGCAGACGCCTCAACCGCGTCTCGCAGCTTTGCAGAGACCTTTCCACGCACCACGAATTTGAAAGCTGCAAGAGACCCGCCACAGGCTGCAAGGGCCGCTTTCATGTCCCTGTTAGCTTTGGCTTGGGTTAAGGTGGCGCGATTGACACATTGGATCACGCACTTGCGGGCTGGCTGACTATCAAGCGGCTCGTTGCCGACAATATCTCGCCCGCCATCGCTACCGGTTTGACCATACCAAGCCACATCCGACCAGCCAGCACGAACGTGGTAGGCGAAGACAAGCCGCTCGAACTCGGCCCCTCCAAAATCCTCAAAATGAATTCTTTGAACAAGACGCGAAGTGTGAGGCATTGAAATTCACAACCTCTCTTTGATTGATGCTCGCGAGAATACAAGTAGCTATAATAGCTTTGTACGCTCTGCCTCAATATCTGCAATTTCCTGACGCTTGGCAGCGGCTTGCGCGTCGAGGTCTGCCGCAAGACTCAAATAAATGTCCGAGGGAAACTCCGCATTCGGAGCTTGGGCAGCCTTCCTGGCGTCTGCGCCAGCTTCCTCAAAACCTCTAAGCTCTTGCTTGGCCACGAACAGCCTGACGTTCAACTCGTCCAGTGTGGTCACGTGATAGCTCTTTCTTTGCACTGTCCAACAGGCCGGAAATAACGACCTGGATAAGGCGGCGCATGCGCTCAAGCTCGAAGCGCTTAGCATCGGTCGTCGCGGAGGCCTGCCGGTTCACCACCTCGCTCTCAAGGTCGTGGTAGTATTCAATCCGCTCCTGCAGTTGCGTAATGTTCATGCTTCGACAATTGGGGAACTGTCCGATGCACGCAATTACTTTTTGCTTGGATGTGATTAATCCGTAAGCAACAAAAGGCTGCTACTCGCCAGCGAGACCTGTCCTCAATTTCTCCAAAGATAGCTATCATAACCCCACGCTGGGCAGTGCGGGAATGGCAATGCGTTATTTCATCCACGTGATATCAAAAGAGCATATCAACGTTGACCGGGACGGAATGGAGTTTGCGACGCCGCAGGAAGCCGATGATTACGGCGCGGTGATAGCAAGCGAGATCGGCATGGATGATGCAGATTATAGCGACACCGAGGTTTCCGTGGTGAATTCAGCAGGCCACGAGATTGCCCGCCATCCGGTCGTTCGGCGTTTAGCGAGCTAAGAGAGCCCCCGCACAGGCGTTATTGCCGTACAGCTTGAAGAGGAAAGTCACGTGGCCAAGAAAGCAAAAAAGACTTCAAGGACAGCAAAGAAGCTAACCCGCCGTGACTACACGAAAGATGACGTCAAGGAGCTGCGCGCCCACTCAAAGGCGCGAACCCCGGTGGTCAAGATCGCCAAGCTCACTGGCCGCAGCGAAGCCGCACTTCGCCAGAAAGCGCTCAAGCTCGGCTTAAGCCTCGGCCATCGCCGCTAGTGCCGCTGTTGCATGTCCGCCTTGGCGCTCGCCTGATTTCGCGTCCGTTGTGGCGTCACGAACGTGAAATGACGGCTCCTTTGGCTTCAGTGCGCCGTCCCGCCGAACAATTACGGTCGGTTTGGGCACTTCATCGGAGAAGTGGGCGAACGTCGCAATCTCGGGATACAGCTCGAACATGGCCCACCTCCGCGATGAGTCAGCTTGGCTTCCAGCGGAACGAGCAGTCCGTATGCAATAACTCCATTAGAACCGTCTTGACGCTTTATGCGTTTTGACTCATAGAGAGTCATCGCCTGAATGGTTATTGGACGAAAACAGGGGCCGCTCGAACGGCCCCTGTTGCTTTAGTGGCTGATGCTCACTGAGAAGAATATCCTCAGCTTGCCTAGCCATAGAGCGAGCGTGCCACGTAGGTTCATGGTCGTCGCCTTTCTTTTGGTTATTGAACGTAGCGGCCATGTGCCTCGCGGCAATCGAACCTAGCACAGCCCGCCACTTCGCGAAGAGCCTCGCGAGCTGTTCACGAAGCTTCGCGGGAAGGTCGGTGCATTACGGAAACAATTGATAAGACAAAGGACATCCGCCAGCCGGGCCTCTCCTTCGCTAAGGGTACCGACCCCAAAGAACCGTTTTCGAGCTTTGCCCGGAAGTCGCCGTGACGTAGTAGGCCGATTTCACGCCTTGGGACGTGATCCGGTTGCACGGTGGCCGGAAGCTGTTCCTGACAAGAGTTGTGCCCGACGGTTCGGCCTGAACCTCGGTGCTCCCGTGATCGTTCGTCCTGCCATTGCTCAGACGGTCGACCATCGAGATGGAGATACTGCCCGTCCCCCGGGTGTGCCGAATTGTGATGACCGGGGCCTGTTCGCCACCGCCGAGGGCGGAACAGAGGTTGGCCTTCCCGAGGCGCGAGAGGCTCACCGACGAAATCTTGATTTCCTGAGCGCAAGTGGCACCTGCACTCAAGGTGAGCGCAGCAGCGAATACTGTCCTTCCAAACATCCTAGTCTCCTGGTTGAATTCCCGGACTATCGTCGCGCCTTGCTAGCGCCTCCCGCTTTTTTCTTTGGCGGTACAAGCGGCCAACTGCGCGTGCCGTTGCCCATTGTCCATGCTTCCCGCGCTTTTCCGTCCATAGGACGCCGCGCAACACTTGGCCGAGTAACCAAACTGGCCGGTGCACTCCGCCGGGAATGCGAGCGCCGGGCACGCGCCTCCAACTAATACGACAGAAATCAACATAAGCTTCTTCATCATTTCCATTCTCTCCACGATCGGGATGTGTGTGAACGATTGTCTACCTCAGGCAACGTCAGCCCTTTGGCCCAGGAAGGGCCACGCTGAAAGGCTGAGCTGCGGCAATTGATGCGCAAATATTCTGATTTACGATTTAACTCTCTGAGCGCAGGATTACGCATTGCGAACAAAGAAAGCCATTTCGATTGGATCGTTTAACCCCACGCAAAGACTCAGGAATTCGCGAGGATAAGAAAGCTAAGATTATAAGCCGCTTTCAGCTTGCAAAACTCAGGACATTTGCGCGGTCCTCAACGTGTCACGGAGGGCTTTGATGACAATCCTGGGTTATGCGAGAGTCAGCACCAACGGTCAGGTGCTCGACATCCAAGAATTTCAGCTGCGTGCAGAAGGGTGCGCCAAGATCTACGCGGAAAAGGAAAGTGGCACTAACGCCAAGCGCCCCGTGCTCAACCAGCTGCTGCGAGACGTACGGCCGGGAGACGTAGTGATCTTCGCGGCTCTCGACAGACTAACCCGCGAAGGACCATACAGGACGCTCGCGATCCTGGAGACCATCACATCTCGCGGCGCAACGTACAGGTCGCTCGCAGAACCCTGGGCCGATACGACTACCGAGCTGGGCGAGGTGCTGGCGGCTTTGGTTGGTTACATCGCCCGAAAGACCCGGCAGGATATTCTCCGGCGCACATCCGCCGGTCGCCAACGCGCCATGGCGGCGGGCGTGCGATTTGGTAGGAGGCCGAAACTTACGCTCCAGCAAAGGAGGGAAGCGTCAGCAAGGCGCAAGGCCGGGGAGCGGCCTGAAATGATTGCCACATCACTGCATGTAAGCGCGTCGACCATCCGCCGCATCAAGGACTGAAGTCCGAAAAGGGGCAATGCCCACACGTGGGCATTTGCCATGGCAAGCCCTCGCGCCGGGACGGACGCGCGTCAAGGGCGGCTTGCCGCTCGTGCAACCCTTGACGCGCGGCGGGACCGGCGCGACCTGACGTTAGACATATTGCATTCGGAGCGTTGCTCGCTTCGAACTCGCTTGTTTCCGCGAGCCAGCTTAGTTCAATTATCTTGATACATTGAAGGACACGGTTGGGACGTGCCACCTTGACCACATGGTACAGAAACTTCTCGGGCTGCTGCGATTGGCTTGGCTTGTCTCGCTCGGTTGCCTGTGGCTCTGCACGCGATCTGTCCGGCTCATCCATACGATCTATCGGTGGGGTGGGTTTAATCCCGGAGGTGCGCTGGGCTCAGCTCGCTTCGCAACGAGCTGGGAGCTGTTCTGGTCGGGCGTTCGAAGGGGACAAGGACCAATAGTCGGCCGGAGGGGCCGTTCTTTTTTGCGTTTCAACAGGGATGGAATGATAGCGGTCTTCGCACCGATGGGCGCAGGGAAAGGCGTCGGCATCGTGATTCCAAACCTGCTGGACTACCGTGGCTCAATCCTTTGCACCGACATCAAGGGCGAGAACCGTGCAATTACGGCGCGCCACCGCGCTTCGTTCGGCCCGGTCTACGCCCTAGACAGCACCGATCCCGCTCATTCAGATGCATTCAACCCGCTGGATATGGTGCGGCTTGGCAGTTTTCATGAGAAGGACGATGTCGAGGCAATCGCGAAACTGATGGTCATCCCCGACGGCAGCGAGAGCCATTGGGACGGGAAGGCGGAGGGGATGCTGACCTGCCTTATTCTCCACGTCCTGCGCCTCCCGGCCGACCAGCGGACCCTTTCACAGGTGCGTTCACTTTCGACCCTGCCTCCAGAGTCCTTCAAGGATCTCCTGGGCTCGATCGCCAAGGAAGGACCTCGCGCGGCGGCAGAACTCGCGGGAAGCTTCCTTTCCATGGACGGCAGCGAAGAGTTCAAAAGCGTTATATCGAATACCGAAAAGGCCACTCGCATCTGGTCCCGTGATAGCCCTGCCGGTGTCATAACATCGCATTCAACATTCAGCCTCAGCCAACTCATCAGTGATACGGCCACGGTCTACCTCGTCGTGGATGAAGAAAAGCTCTCCGTCTACGCCGGGTTCTTGCGCGTCATGGTAGGCAGCGTCATCAACGCGCTGACGCGGGCCAAGGACCGTTCGAAGGGTAAGCCCAAAGTATTGCTGCTGCTCGACGAAGCAGCGGCCCTTGGCACGCTCGAGCCACTGGAGCGCGGAATTGGGTACTTGCGCGCCTACTGCACGCCCATCCTCATTTTCCAAGACATGAACCAACTGCGCGCCCTTTATCGCCGCGCCGGATCATTCCTGGCCAACGCCACGTGCAAGGTCTTCTTCAATGTGGCCGACCTTGAGGCGGCGCGATTCATTTCGGAGATGTTGGGGCAGACAACATCGCTGGCGCACAACCAGGGCATCTCAAGCAGCAATACAGACGTGCTGCGCCGACAGCGATCGCTGGGCATGTCGGAGACGGGTCGTTGGTTGCTGGACCCCTCGGAGGTCATGCGACTGCCTGGACGGCGCTCTCTGGTGCTTTTTCGTAGTGACGTGGTGCGGCATCCAATCCTTGCCTCGAAAATCAACTATAGAGGCTGGCGCTACGTGAGGTGGTGGGGAAAATACGATTCCTGGCCGCTCAAGGCTAACGGTGCGGCCGGGACCTCCCGTCACTAGGTGTCACGTCGCGGGCCCGCCAGCGCCGCAGCCGGTTGGACCAGACCGTGCGCCTGACCAGTTGGCTCTCCCGCAGATCAAGAAGTTCAAAGAATAGTTGGTCGAGTTCGCTAACCAGCAGCGCCACCTGCTCGCGCCTGCGCAGAGCGTGGAGATACTTGCTCTCACTTCCTTCAGACATAGCGAAGGAACTCACGCGTGCTGGCGCCGCAGGCGCATAGCGCTGAACCTGACGTTCGTAAAACACTCGCCTCGTTTGAAGGCGCGCGACGCGCGCTTGTGTCCGGGCCATCAGCTTTTGCAGGTGATCAGCGTTCGCCGAGAGTCTGCCGATATTGAATTCGCCGCGACTACCAGCATCAAAGCGCCCGTAGTCTAAGACTCGCTTGCGGTGCGGGCCTACGGACTTGGTCTTGCTCATCAAGGGTAAGGCGCGTCCTGCTTTCTTTGCTTTGGGCCCGACGTGCAATTCCGGCTCCCGATCAAAGAGGAGCGACCTGTTGCGATGCCCGCTTTCTTGTGCCTCCCGCTTCCTGGCGGCGAAGCTGCGGTGGTCCACGCGCGCCTTCAATCCCAATGAGCGCAAGGCACGGTTCTGGTGATCAGCCCAGGCGGCGCGCCATCTTAGGAGCAATTCGTCGCTATTCCACTCGCGCGTCTTCACGCGCCACAGGCCCCAGTAGCCCGCCTTGCGCATGGTGAGGAGTATGTGGACATGGTAGTTGCGTGGATCATCCCCCTTCCCCGGAACGGGCGCATGGATTGCAAAGTCGGCGACCATACCGAGCGAGACGAACTGCTCGCGAACGAATTCTCGGACCAGGGCAAGCCGTTCCTCATCGGAGAGCTCGTGAGGGAGTGCCATATTGATCTCTCGGGCAAGCTGGGCGTCCCGTCGCACTTCCAGGCGTTCAACGGCGTTCCAAAGCTCTTCGCGATTGTAAAGCCATTCAGCGGTTCCTTCCGGTGCCATGATTTCGGCATGCTGCACACCTAGACGGCGCCTGTAATCAGCTTCGGAGTTGCGGCGATCATCCCTTAGCAGCACTCCTGCGCGGTAGGCAGCCATCGCGACCACGGAGCGTCCTTCCGAGCGTTTCACCGGCTGAGCCGAAAGATGATACGAAGCCATGCCTCTCCATTACTTGTCGCGCTAGCGACACCTTATGGCCGCTGTGTCGGCCATGCACCTATGTCGCGCAGCGATGTATAAGTGCGCCATTCCCCTCCCCTACCCTCTTCAAAACGCGTCTAGCGTTGCTTTCCCGCTACAGTCCTTTGCTTAAGGCTCTTCATAACGAAAACGCGCCCCAACTGGGCGCGTCTACTCGGACGGATGACCGTTATCGTATCTTTCGACCTAGCGGCCTATCGCCTGAGCTTACGCTTTAAGGGAGGGGCCAATCCCAAAGCCTCGTCGTCTTCGCGCTCTCTTTTTTCAAGATAATCGGCGCGCTGGCGGGCGACCATGAGAGCAACATCGCATTTTCCGATTTGCTCCTTGAGGCGGCTGCTTTCTTCCGGCGAGGTCGCACGTTCCAGGGACTGAACTAGTCCCTCGCGCCGGTTGTCCAAAGTATGTATTTCAAACCGAACTTCCTTCAGCTCGGCCTCAAAACCATTTTCCGACTTGGCCATTAAGGCCCTCCATTAGTCGTCTAAGGCAGCCAACCGCTTTTCAAGTTCGAGTTTGTCGCCGGTCAGATTAAGGATTTCAAACTGGACCGCAATCAGCTCTTTTTTAGTCTCTATCGCGCGCTTTAGCGCCGCAAGCCGCTCCTTGGCGGCAGAATGATCCTCTCGGCACTCCGGATCGCTGAGGATGCTCTCCAATTCTGAGGCCTCTTGCTCATACTTCCGCAGCTGATTGAGACGATCGCGCAGCTTGAGCAGCTCGCGCTTTTGCTCAAAGTCGGCCGTGGTCTCGAAATCTTCCAATGCTGAGATTGTACGACGAAGATACTCAGTAGCCAAGCAACGAGTTCTACCGCCTTAATTTCTTCTTACGTTTGATTTTGAACTCAGGTTGCGGCTCGTTCGCCCATTCGATTTCTTCAAGAAGCTGGGACTGCAAGTGCTCACCAATGGCGGTCAGGTGCCGCTTCCTGATCGAAGCCTCGTCATTCTCTCGTCCTTGCAATTCCTCCAAGGTCTCCTCAACTTTGTCCAGCCGAATGGCGAGGTCTCTTGCGCGGTCCATACTCGATTCCAATAAGTTAGTTAGCTCCACGAATCCTACGGCGACCTGTTTCGATAACCAACATCATTCCAGCTTCCGCTTGCGCCCCCGTGCTACCCCATCGTCCAAGTCAGGCCGGTGAATACCCCTGAGATGTTCGATTTCCCGATACTGGCGGTCGGCATCAATCGCTGCCCACCTGTCCTGCTCGCTCTCCCGCTCCAACCGTATGCGCCGGTTATAGGCGGTCCGGCTTAGGCCCTTGTCGAGCTTCCGGTAGTCCACTTCCCTGGTCCGGCTCCGAGTACGCGGCTGGTTACGATACGACCTTCGCCGTGACGGCGGAGTGCGCCCTTCCTTGCTCAACCGCCGGGCACGAACCCCCTCATGGATGGTCGGCTTGCGGCGGACACCCTGCTCCTCCAGCGTGCGCCGGTCGATACGCACTTTAAGCCCAGCCTCGGCGAGTGCGGCATTCGCATGGTCTTCCCATAGCTCGCGCAAGCGTTCGGTCGAGCCTGCCTCGCTCATCCCAATCGCCCGCTTCCCAGTTTTTGGGTCACGGTCACGAATGACCAGATGGCAATGCGGGTTCTTGGCGTCCTTGCCCCTGTCATGGAAGGCGGCCAGCCATGGCGCCCGGCCCTTGGTAACGGCCTCGGCAAATGACCGAACCAGCGCGGCGCGCTGTTCGCCATCCAACTCCACCGGCAAGGCCAGCATCACCTTGTCGATGACACGGGCGTTCTTTCGGCCAGTATCTTCCGCCTCCTTGAGGTAATCCATTGCCTCGTTGGCGTCGGTAGGCATGCGCTCGCCCTCAAGCCTGCCGAGGGCCCGAGCCCGAGTGATGTAACGGATGTGAGCAGCGGCCGTGTACGGCTCGTCCTGAGTGGACTTGCCTATTGAACTGTGATGCAGGCTGTAGATAGCCACAGGCACCTCAGGCGGTGCGCCGGGTTTTCCTTGAAAACCCATAAGTGCGCACTACCGGAAGTTTAACCGCTCCGATTCGGTTGGCAAGAGCGCTACACCCGCCGAACGCGAAAATATCACCGCCGACCGCCCCCCTCGAAAACGCACCAGAATCAGCCGATCCGCGCTTGCCACGCACCTTGACGCGGGCAAGCCCGACTGTTCAATAGCGGCGGGCTCAACTGAAGGTTGGGGGCAACTTGAGCGTTCCAGCAGAACTCCTGCTTACGCCGCTATGGCAGGAAACGACCATACCGGGCGATTTGCACGGCCAAGTGGTCGATTACGTCGAAAATGAGCTTTCAAACAACGCAACCGTGCTCATCTACATCGAAGATCGCGGCATCAATCAATTTTACTATCGGATGATTTTCAAACGAGCGCTCGGTACCCTGCCGGCGCGCCACCTGTTTGTTCTCAAGTGGCTTCGGATGTGTGACTACGCATCTGTAATAAAAGCATTCATTCCGGACGGCGGCTATGAGAAGTTCATGGCACAATTTTACGTCGGGATTCTGCACGCCGATAACAAAGCGTCCGTGGCTTTTGAACAGGTACGGTCCGGAGGCAGCAGCTTCGAAGAGAACCGGCGGTTCTGGCAGGAAAAATGCCTCGACTACTACACGCCGAGCTTCGACGAAGTGTTCTCTACCACCGTCGATATGGTCAACCTGTATTTGGAGTCGCACCCCAATACACCGATGGCTGAATTCGCACGGCGTCACCTCAGCGGCGGTTCGTCGGGTTGGGCCACGTCGCGATGAGCAACGCTCCCCTTTCGCTTGGTGTCTTTGAAGGCTCAGGCCAGGAATACCTTTATGATGGCAGCGAGAGCCTCATCACTATCGCCCGACCGGGACGGGGTAAGACCCAGGCCCATGTCGTCCGTAACCTGCTTTACCTAAACGCCCCGGCGATCGTCCTCGACGTCAAGCCCGAGATTTTCGACCTTACCTCCGGTTGGCGAGGCCGCAGCGTAGGCCCGGTACAAGTTTTTGCACCAGGCAACGCCGACACGACACTTTGCTTCAATCCCCTCGATACCGTGCCATCGGATCCCGTAGCCGCATACACCGCGATCAGCCGTCTCCTGCCGCTGCTGATGGTGCCGACCGATGCAAAGTCGTCGAAGGGGTTCTGGGAAGGTCGAGCCGCGCAGCTCCTGCATGGAGCGCTCTACGATATCTGCCTCCACCGCTACCAAAAACGCCGGGACATGTCAGCGGTTGTCGACTGGTTCTCGCCGTCGCCCCAACAGCTCAAACTGCAAATCGAATTCCTGCAGGAGTCTGGCGTGCGCAGCTTGGTGAGGGTCGGTAACCAACTCGCCAATGCCGACGAGGAAACCCGATCGAACCTTTACGATACCGTCCTGCGCCACGTCGAAATCTGGGGCGCACCCCAGCTCGAACCAATCGTCGCCGAAACAACCATCGACTTCCAGAACCTGCGGCGTGCCAATGGCACGCTTTACCTGTGTGTTACGCCGGAAGAACTCGTGATGTACCGGCCGCTCATCCGTACCTTGCTAGGCCATATTTTCTACGGCATCCGCGACGCGCGGAATGAATGGGGTCTGCCACCGGTCACATTCTTTCTCGATGAATTTCCGCAACTCGGCTACATGCAGGAAGTCGAGCAGATGCTTGCGCTTGGTCGCCAGCCTGGGCTGCGTCTCTGGCTGTTCGCGCAAACCAAGGCCCAGATTGAGGAAGCTTACGGTGGCGCTGACCGGCTCATGGACATGATGGCCGTGCGCTGTTTCATGGAGCCAACTGGCCCGCTCGCCCATGAGCTTTCCAAGGAATTGGGCACCACGCGCGACCTGTTCTCAAGCGCGGATAAACCACTCGCAACACCGCAGGATCTGATGGGTCCTGACTACGTGGACAAGGTCATTGTGCTGGAAGGCGGGCGCCGTCCAGCCAAACTGCGTGCCTTGAAAGCTTTCGAAGACCCCGCTTTGCGCGAGCGGCTGGGTGCAACCGTTTGAGCCTCAGTTGAACCTTGGATTTACAGGAGCAGAACAGTGTCGTTGATTTCGAAAGTGCTTAAGTTCTTCGCCAGCGTGAATCAACCCGAGACGCCCCCTCCTCCCCCCAAGCCCACAAATCCGCCAACGCCAAAAGCCGCGCCTCGCCCAAGCCCCGGAATATACGTTGACCTTATTCCCAGAATGGGCGGCCAAAGAAGGACAATGCCATTTGCATACGATCAGCCAGAACTGGCTTTCCAACATATGTTGTCCTTTTTGATGAGCGACCCGCTATTGCACGATTCCATCAAAGGCGTGCGCGTCAACGCCGATGGTGCGCGGGAGGTCATCTTTGAAGTCAGTATGCGGCTTAATGGTGGGACAAATACATACGACTATGCTCCTTCGTTTCCCGGATCGTGGCATCCGCCGGAAACGTTCAAAGTAATCCAACGATTGCCAGCGTGAGTACCAGTTAGTGCTTCACCACCCACAAACATCGGAGGGAATCGATCATGTCGCCTACGAAATGCCACGCTTGCAATGGCGAAAAATCCTGCAGAACTTGTGGCGGCTCTGGAAACGTGAAGCAACTCAATCCACATCCCCACCCCCATGATGTTAGTCGCAGGTCGGAAAGCGTCCGTTGCTACGAATGTCGTGGTTCTGGCAAGTGTTCGCAGTGTGGCGGCAAAGGCGCGGTCTGAGACCGGAGAACCTTCAATCTGCGAGCACTTCGGAAACATAGCTGACCGGATTGGCAAAGAACCGCGCCAATACCTGGAAATGCGGTGTGGTTGTCAGCCCGCGCTCTGAGATTTCGCCCTGATTGATAAAGAACAGTGAGGCGTCGGGATAAGCCATCAGGAGGGGGCTATGGGTGGCAATGATGAATTGCGCATTTCCTGTCTTCACCAACTCGTGGACAATCCTAAGCAGGGCTAGTTGACGCTGAGGTGATAGCGCGGCCTCTGGTTCGTCAAGGATGAAGATTCCCCTCCGGCTCAACTGGTGCGAGAAAAGCGATAAAAATGCTTCTCCATGAGATTGGGCGTGGAGCGAAGCACCACCGTAAGATTGATAGATGTCCACCCCCGTCTCACGCGCCAGTTCGTCAATAAAATTCGAAAACTGGAAGAAGCTCTCAGCCCGCACGAAAAAGCCGGTATTGACCTTCACGTTCCAGGAGAACTTCAGAAGTTCTTGCAGCGGCGCTACGTCCAATGACTGTCCACCCAGGTTGTGATTGCGACTGCCACCGGTGCTACTAAATGCACAATGCAGCGCCACGCTTTCAATCAGCGTGGATTTTCCTGAACCGTTCTCGCCGCAGATGAACGTCACGGGCGTCGTAAATCTTAGGTCAAAACCTTTTTGCACCAGGGGTATACTGAACGGATAGGCTTCCCCCTTGGTAGCCGGGAGAACCATCTGCTTCAAGAAGGGCGCTTGCATAGCCATTTGGCTTAGTGTGCCACATAATCTCTGCGCCAGCCACTATGCCGAACGGCACGCCACACCGCGCATACATCGGCGCGAAGACCATTAGCAACCGCCATTTTCTTCAATGTCAGGAATGACACTTGCAGGGCACCCCATAAATCCGGGAGCGAACCAGGCTCATCTTGATCATTGCTCTGCGGCCCCTTTCGAGGCCGCGCAAGATAGGCCCTCTCGGTGTGCACTATGAAAATCTCCTCTCACTCGGTGAATAATTCTTCCACGCTTGCCGGACCCACCGCAAAGGAGCCGTTCATCCGGCTATCCTCCCGGGCCGCGGTTTTCGCGGAACTGGCGGCGGCAGAAAAGGCAGCTTCACCCTCGTCCCTTACGAAGGACCAGCTGTTCGCGGCCTTCGACAATGCGAAAGCCGATGCTGAATTGCGACTTCGTCAACGGTTGCGAGCGCAAGGCTCGAATGCCCTCTGATGGCGATGGTGCCGGGTCCTCGTTGGACCCGGCATCACTCGTTTTGGCCTCGGGAGAGCGCACGTCATGAGAAACACGCCATTTCATTGCAGGCAACCCGCATGCGAGCGGTGTCGCAATGCTTGGCATTGAGCTCAATGCCTAGGTAGTCTCGCTCCGCCATTTGCGCGGCAACTAGCGTCGAGCCTGATCCGCAGAAGGGATCGAGCACAAGCCCGTGGGCAGGGCAGAACGCTTCAATGAGCGGCTGCAAGACCTCGATCGGCTTTTGAGTCGGATGAAGGCGATTACCCGTGTAGCGCCACTCCAATACATCGTCGATAGGCTTTGCCGGTCGCGCGGGCTGCCCCTTGGCGAGAAGGTAAGCCATTTCATGCCTGGTGCGTACGAAGCGAGATGATGAAGGGTAGCGCTTGGTAAAGACGATATGGCCTACGATGCGGAAGCCCGCAGCGCGCCACGCGCCGATGAACTTGTCGGCGGCATTCCAGCCGTAAAAGCTCAGGCACAGCGAGCCGGGTTTCAAAACGCGGTACATTTCGGCGAAAGCTGGCTTGAGCCAGTCGTCGCGGTCGTCATTCGCAATGATTTGGCCATCGCGGGGACGGTAGCGACAGAGGTACGGTGGATCGGTAAGAATGAAGTCCACGGAGGCGGACTTCATCTGGCGCATGACTTGAATACAGTCGCCATGGGCGACCGTGTTGCGAAGGAGAACAGGAACGGGGTGCATTAGCGTGCCTCCTGTTCAAGGATGCGGGCATGCCAGGGCTCCTCGCCGCTGTCGCTGACCGAGAACTCAGCCAGACCGTTGAGGTCGTAGAGCGCCTTACCCTTAGCGATGGCTTCGTGCTCGCTGCTGGCGAGCACGACGGTTTGGTACAGCGTCCAGCTCCTGAAGCCGACGGCGTACCGCCGCGTGGCGGCGGGGCTCATTGCCCCGCCTCCGCGTCGGCCTTCGGTTCGCGAATGACCAGGCGGCCATTCAGGGGCAGACAGCTGAGCTGGATGTTGAAGCCCTTGCCGTCCTGGTGAGACCAGGCTGCGCCGATCCGGGTCCAGAAGGCGTCGTCACCTTCTCCCTCGACCACATAAACTCCATGTGGTGCCGGTTTCTTTTCATTGCGTTTCATCTTTCTTACTCCCGTTTGGTTTTCCCGGCTGCGCCAATCGCGGCCGGACGGGAGTTTTCAGGGAACGAAGGATGAGCGGCGGGGCAAGGAGGCTCCGACCGAGGGACCCTCCGGGATACGGTTGGATGCCTTGCGCCGACGCGCTTCGGGCCCAACTTCCCGTCCAGCTACTGGCCGCGCATTGGATGCAGCCACCACACGGGAGTAGGCCTGAGACGCAATAGAACCGCGCCTGGATGAGTTTGTGGCTTGAGATGGGGAACTCCCGCTCTGGGCGGCGCAGGCCTTAACGCACTAGGTTATCGCAGAGTACAACGTCAGCGCGTGTGCTATAAGACGGGTCTAACGCAGGAACGGCTAGAGCCAATGGCGAAAAAGGCGGAGATCGGGAAGTGCGTCCACTGCCTTCGGGACGGCGTTGAACTAACGTCGGACCACATGTTTCCGAAGGCTTGGTATCCGGATGCGACGCCAGAGACCCTGGAGAGATGGACGTTTCCAAGCTGCTTCGACTGCAACCAGCAATACAGCAAGATCGAAGGTGACCTGCTGAATCGCGTAGCCCTTGCGCTCGACACCAAACACGAAGCTTCCCAAGGCCTCGCCGACGCTGCTCTTAGGGCAATGGACCCCAAGGCCGGTCGGGATGAGAAAGACGCGGCCGCGAGAGCCGCCCGAGGCAGGAAGATGCTTGGAGAGATGTTTAAGGGTGAGGAAATCCCGCAAGGCCAGATCATGACAGGGCTTGGCGAACGATGGGGGCGGCCCAAAGCTGAGCAATTGGCTATTCAGATCCCGCGTGCAGGACTCGATGCGATGACGGAGAAAATGGTTCGGGGGTTAGCCTACCGCGAAGACAATCGATTCATCGAATCTCCCTACAAAATAGATACTTATGTCGACGGGGCAGGAGCAGAAATCGCAAGAGAGATGATACAAAGAGCTGGGAAGGAATATAAGCGCGAACCGGGTTTGGAAATAATCCGTGCGGTACCTGACGATGACGTGGAATCGGCGATCTATGAGATAACGTTTTGGCAGCAGTTCAAAACGTATGCGATAGTCCAACAGCAGAGCGGCCGATACGACTCCCCTCAGGGGTACCGTGTCCTAGGCCGAGCAGAACGTGTTGAAACGGGTGATCTTTGGTGTCACCAGGGCAAGGAACACAGAGAGTGGCTGCCCGCGAAACTTATTGGAGAGCGGCAGCCGAACAACGACTATTGCAGGAAAGTTATCTCCGCTTGAAGGTGGCTGAATGGGCTCCAGAAAGCGCGAGCGCGTAGCCTTGATGCCGTTCAGTCAGTCCATATGAATCCAAAGATGATGGAGCAGTATATCGGGAAGGCTTTTTTGGCGCTTGTGGGCTGATCGCAGAAATATCAGCCGCTTATCTTTGTCAATCGCGTGAGTTATCAGATGGTCAGTAGCTGCCCATCCCGCTTCCTTAGCGGCGATTAACCCGTCGATCCATCCGGCAACGCGACTTTGCCAGTCTTCGCCAGAGTCTTTCTGGATGTAGCCAATCATCCCTCCGAGGACGTGATTGCCACCATGGTGTCCGGCCTTGAATCTCTGAATGCCACCGGTTGAAGTGAATTTGCTGAATACATATTCGCGCTCGTCGCGATCTGTTCCGGCTGGAGTAGGTAGCCGCTTGCACTCGATCGGGAGAAGCGGATCAAAGTCAGAGTACCGGCGGCCGTCTACCCAGATGTTGACACCGCTCGGCGCGGGCACGATGTCTATCTTGCGCCCCTTGTACTGCTCGTCAGGCTCTTCGGGACGAAACTGTAGAAAGTCCCACCCCGGCGCGAACCGTGTGACACTGTTTAGGTGAGCGCAGAGTTGAGATGACAGCACCGTTTCTGACGTCTCTTTCTTGCGATCTGGCCTATCTCGCCATTTGGGTAGTTCGTTTCCAATCAGCGCGAGCAGTTCGCTCAAAAACGTATGCGGTAGGTGGAGGTCTTTTGCCAGAGCACCAATTTGCAGAGAAGGGTCAGGAAAATTGGCGAGCATTCCGTTAAAATCCCTGAGCCCGTAGATCAGCAAGCGTCTCGTCGGAGTCGCGCAATGCTACGGAGCGTAGCCAATAGCGCAAACGATCAGGTTTCAATAAGAAAACAAACTGCTTGTCGTAGATCCGCGCAATCCGCGTCACATGAAGTGTCTCGTTCCTTTCGAGGAGCAGGGCATTGAGCCTTCCTTGGAGGCCGTCTGCGCCGGACCAGTCAATGCCTCCATTGCCGAAGACGAAAGGCTGGCAAATAACTCCTGGCCAAGTCTGAGCGGGTAGGGCGTGAATTGGCTTTCGCTTGTAGACGCTGTTGATTTGGCCCATGAAAACTGATGCAAACTCCGGCAGCACTTCCAAGCCAGAGTTCATCATCGCACGGGAGTCCTCACCCAAGCGGATGAGGTCGCGCTGATAGTCGATCATATCGCTTGCGACGATTGTCTCGTTATCGCTCAGGTCAAGCGTCCCGGCTTCCGGGTACGGCAGAGCGAGAATATCGGCAGCGGTCAGCGTGGTTGCCTTCTGTGTGAAGACTTTAGCGCTGACGCCTGCCACGAACGCCTTGAGCGCCGGCGCTTCCGCTGTCAGCCACTTATCGATCGCGCGCAATTGCTGTTCGTGCGACTTTGGCGCGGCAAATCCTACAATCTGGTTCTTGTAGGTTAGGTAGCCCTTCGTCCAAACCGCATGCGGCAACTCCATCTGTTCTCTGATCAAAAGCATGGGAGGAGTGAACCGCTTCGATGAACGTGGCCCCTCAATGGGCTGCTTCCGAACGGTTGCTATTTGAGACTCGTCTATCTTATTGGCGCTCAAAGCTTCCGACGGAAGCAATGGCTTGCCGATGAGGTGTTCAGCTGGGTTAGAAACGCCCCTCTGTCCTTCGATAAAGCCTTCGCCAAAGTCCCAGCCCCGCTCAGTCGCATAGGTTCTTAACGTACGGAATGACTTAAGCCGATCAAGGAGGGTCAAGACCCGACCGCCGCCAAAAAGATTCGCGCGCCATACGCCATCATTATTCAACAGTAGGTCGCGAGTGAGCCAGTGAAGGTCGTAGTAGTCGATGTCAAACCCTTGCTCGGCATCAGCTCGGCCGCTCCGCCGAAATACTGCGTGGAGCAACTTGCGCTTCTCTTTCGGAGGGCTTGCCTCCACGACAGCGACGATAACCTTGGTGTCTGCACCTCCTTTTTGAAACAGGCCACGAACGGATACAAAGTCGAGAACCTCGCGAACGTCCCAGCGCTCGAAGAAATCCCTTCGAAACTCATCCGATTGCTGGTTGTATAGAAAGCCATAGGGTTGAAGCATGCTGAGAATGCCGCCTTCAGCGACCATCTCCATTGCCTCATGGAGAAAGAGATAGGCGAGCTGCCTATCCGGCAACACGCCGTGAGTGCGCTGGTAGGCCGCATAGCTTTCCTTCGCACCTTCGGTCGTTAGCTTCGATGCAAACGGCGGATTTCCAAGGACTACTCCGACCGGCTCCTTAACAAGTCGCCTCGTCTTAGCTTCGAAGAAACAGCTGTTATGAAGTGTCTTGCCTTGCAGTAGAGGGAACAACTTGATGCTGGACCGAATTTCTTCTGGCTCCAAGGCGTCGCAGAGCGCCAAGCAAAGGCTGAAGGCGGCCAGCTCGACTGCTCCCTGTTCTAGATCAATGCCATGCACCTTCTTGAGAAGCTTCTTCAGATCAGCGGTGCGCGGGCGCTTCCATTGATTGCGACTTCGCCAATGCAAGACGAGCCGCTTATATGCTTCGACGAGGAAGACACCCGACCCGCATGCGGGATCGAGGATTACCTCGTTTCGCTCGTGCAGTCGGTCGAGACGGTCCCAGCTAAGTGCTTCCTCCAACGTCAGCCGCACCAAAAAAGGCGGGGTATAAACCGAAACGTCGCTGTCGGTAACAAACAGCTGATAGATGTGGCTGATCAACTCAACGGGGAGATCTCGGAAGGAGTACAGCTCCCATAGTGTGAGCTGTCCGTTGATTTCCTCATGAGCTTCGACGAGCTTCGCAAAGCGAGCTAGCTGCGTACTTGTGCGAAGAGAGGTCCGATCGGCATCATCTAACGTGAACACGTGACCGTTGAAGCGCTCCTCAAGGTCCGAAAGAAGCGCTATGAGCGCCTTGCCGTTGGCTAAGACCTGGAAAAACTTCGTTGCATTCTTGAGGAACTGTCCGAAATAATCAGGGGGGAACACACCCCTCTCTTCCAAGTACGCGATCAACAGCGAGAGGATGAGCAGACGCCGCCGCAGACGGCTCTTGAGGATACCTTCTTCGTTTAAGTCACGGTTGAGTTGCTTAACGGCATCGATGAGGTGTTTGTGCGCTGACTTTGACGCCGACATCATCATCTTGCAGACGGCGGGATCGTCCCACAAGGTGCCGTTGCGCAGCTGTGCTGAATCCCACCATGCGTCGTCGTTCGAAATGCTCGCCGCGATGGCGAGCGTCTTCACCGGCTTGCAAACGATCTGACCGGTAGCAGAGACGAAGTCAGGTTGGTGAGCACATCTGAATAGCTGCACAAGGCCCGGGGTCTTGCGATAAACCAAGGGGACGCCACCCCAACTCCACAGCCGCTTATGCAGATTCGCAAACTGCTGGTCGTCATCGCGGCCGTCGGAGACGAACACAAAGGCTTGCGCAGTTGAGGGGCGTCCGTTTTGTCCGGCCTCGAAGAACACGTATTGAGCGTTGTAGGACTTTGCCTTTTCCATGATGGCGACCTCTTCCGGAGGTCGTCCTTGGGCGGCATAGCCATCGACGAGCACAAGCCCGTCGGGTAGCGCCCCGACGGGTTTCCTCTCAAGGTCGATCAGCCATTTGCCCCGATCACTCATAGGTAGCGCTGACAATACGTAGCAAGGCGCGACGTGCGAGGGGCACGCTCAAGCGGGCGAAGCGGGAAAGGACTGGCATTGCGGGCGGCTTCCGTTTAGAACAAAAATAGAACAAGCCAGGTCCTGTGCAAGCGTGTCGCTTGTGATTTCTGCCTCGATTATGGTTAATTTTCCACTAAGTGGTAATATTACACCACTTTCTCGCTGCTATCGAGCCTGGATCGGGTCGGAGGCGGCTTTCGCTTTCGAGCGTCGCTTGCGGGGCGTTGGTATCTCGTTGGCTACGAGCGGCAAGTGCTCTCTTCTCGTACAAGGTGAGGTGAACTCGTTCATGGGCAGTTGTACTCGTGCCCAAGTCCTAAAAAATATAGAGCCGAGACTTCGCGCCCCTGAGCTTAAAGAGTGCGTAGAGAGCGACTCGTTTTCCCTCCTCAAAGGTCTTCAGCGCGGAAAACGAACAAGCCGACCGCGGAGTTCCGAGACCGGTTAACAACGGTACCCGGGAACGCATCAGTGATAGCGGTGCCGTAGGCAGATGCTTTTCCGAGAGCCTCCGGCGAGGGACACATCAGAGAGCCAGCAAGCAAGTGCGCCTGCGCGCAAAAGGCGAGCCGCTACCGGCTCGTAAGAGGAGCCCCTGCGGGCTCTAAGTGCGTGCCCAGCTTGGCCCGCTAAGCGTCAACATCTCTGGTCTCTGAGGCTCCAAGGGCAGAAGGATCGACGAGAATGGTAGGCTCACTTAAAATCAACGGCTTCACCTGTCGCACCGACTTCGGGCGCCGCACGTTGATGGCTGTAGCATCCAGGGTATTCTTGATGTGTGCGGCGTAGAATTTCTCGATCATCTCGACGCTGGTACGGCAGTTCTTGGCGATCTGGTAGATATCCGCACCTTCCATCAGCCTCATGCAGATATACGTGTGACGCAGGCTGTAGGCCGTTCGCGGCTTGCCATCGCGATCGAGCTTCAGACTGCTCTTTTCCAGGAGCCGATTGAATAGCTTGATGTGATTACCAGGAAACACCGGGTCAGTCGGCTGCGGATACTGTGGAGGCATCACAGGACGAGGATTCTTCTTCCTCTCTCGCGCCTTCCCCTGCGGTACATACTTCGGGCGACCGAGCAGCCGCTCATAGGGAAGCACTGCGCTCGGCGTGCTCTTGCAATAACCGACACCGCGCTTTCCGCGCACTTCGATTTCCAAAATCCGATCGCCGCGACGCCCCTCCTCCACAATCGTAATATCGCGGTGCTGGAGGTTCTTTGCTTCGTCAGGACGTAAGCCCGTATTGCCGAGAAACAGCACGTAGTCGTGCAATTGCTCGGCATTCCAGCGGTGATGCGGAAGGCTCGCCTTCGCATGCTCCCGGGTCATTGTGTACAGTTGCTTGTATTCCTCTGGGCTGAACCAAGGCCGGTGCACCACTTTCCCCTGCGACTTGTATGGCGGGGAGAAGTCAGGAAGGTGCGCCAGCCATTCGTGCCGAATGGCCGTCTTGAGCACCTGCCGCAGTGTCACGATTTCATCGTGAATGGTGCTTCGTGCTGGAGGCTTCCTCGGTTTCAAGGTTGCGATTCGGTGCACCCGGTATTCCTGCGCCTTACCGGGCGTGATCTCGGATAGCCCCATGTCGCCGAAAAATGGCAACAGGTGGAGGCGCAACCGTATGCCGTAACCCTCAATCCATCGCTTGCTGCGATGGCCCTCGGTGATCACCTCGTATTCCTTCAAGAACTGCTCGGCCGCCTGGCGGAAGGTCTTTTCATTCTCCTTGAGGAGACCTGCTTTTGCCTTGCCTCGAAGCCCGAGATACCAATCCTCCGCATATTGCTTGGCCAGAACGAGGTCGTCCTCGCCAGTCGTGACGCGATACTGGCGGCCATCGATGGAGGCGGAACAGTGCCAGGAGCGGCCTTCGCCGCGTCGGTAAACCTGAACCAGGCCGCCTAAGAGTTCGTGCCGAGCCATCTCGCACCTCCTCAACCCAGGATAGCGCGGAACCGGTCACTAGTCGAATTTTGTGCTAGGCGTGTGCTAGGGCATTTACGAAAAATTAAAGGGTTAGGCTTTCGCCTAACCCTTTGTAATACATCGAATATTTGGTTGCGGGGATAGGATTTGAACCTATGACCTTCAGGTTATGAGCCTGACGAGCTACCGGGCTGCTCCACCCCGCGTTAAACCGTTGCGTGCCTTGCAGAAAGGGTGCCTGAGCCGGCCGGCCAACGCTTTTCAACGGCGCCGATCGATCCGTCCGGGGGCTTCCTGAGAAGGCGACCCGGGCCGAAGCCATCGGGTGCGGGGCGTATGTATCAACGTGAGCCCGGTTTGGAAAGCCCCGGATGCGGGTTTTTGAGGATTTTGTGACGTCGAAATCGCCGGCTGCCCCGGCAGGATTTGCCGCCGGGAACCGGGCCTTGCCAGACCGCGCGCAAAAGCGGAGCTTGGCGCGCAACAAATCCGTCAAGAAGACGTCATCCGCGGGGGAAATGCCATGGACCGGCCGTTGAAGAGCCCGGGGCTGCATGCGCTTGAGGAGGCCTTTCATCGCCAGTTCGAGCTCTCACGCGGCGAGCCGGCGCCGACATTGCAGGCACGGCTCGACCGGCTGCGCCGCCTGCGCGCCGCGCTGACCGAGAATGAGGCGCGATTCGAGGCGGCGATCTCGGCCGATTTCGGCCACCGCTCCACCGTCGAGACCGCGATCGCCGAGACCATGCTGGTGCTCGGCGAGATCAGGCACGCGGCCAAGCATCTCAAGGGGTGGATGGCGCCGCGGAGGGTCCCGACCACGGTGCAGTTCGCGCCGGCCAAGAACCGGCTGATGCCGCAGCCGCTCGGCGTGGTCGGCATCATCGCGCCGTGGAATTATCCGCTGCAGCTGACCCTGGCGCCCGCAGTCGCCGCGATCGCGGCCGGCAACCGCGCCATCATCAAGCCGAGCGAGCTGGTGCCGCGCTTCGCCGAGCTGCTGACCGAGGCGATCGCCAAGAAATTCGACGTCACCGAGCTCGCGGTCACCGATATCGACGACGAAATCGCAAGGGCGTTTGCCGCGTTGCCGTTCGATCATCTGATCTTCACCGGCTCGACCCGCGTCGGCCGGCTGGTGGCCGAAGCCTGTGGCCGCAATTTGACGCCGGTGACGCTCGAGCTCGGCGGCAAGTCGCCCGCAATCGTCGACGGCTCCGCCGATATCGACGAAGCCGCACAGCGCATCGCCTATGGCAAGCTGCTCAATGCCGGCCAGACCTGCATCGCGCCCGATTACGTGCTGGTGCCGCAGGCCGCGGTGCAACCCTTCGCGATGCGGCTGCAGGGCCACATGCAGCATATGTTCGGTACCGATCCCAATAACGCCGATTACACGTCGATCGTCTCGGATCGGCACTATGCGCGGCTCGAGGGGCTGGTCGCCGACGCCGCCGCAAAAGGCGCGACCATCATGCAGCCGGCGGCGCCGAACGACCGCGAGTGGAAGGCGAGGCGCAAATTTCCGCCGACCGTGATCGTCGACGCGACGCCGGACATGACGGTGATGCAGGAGGAGATCTTCGGGCCGCTGTTGCCGGTCATCGGCGTGCGCGATGCGGCGGAGGCGATCGCCTTCGTCAACAGCCGCGATCGCCCGCTGGCGCTGTACTGGTTCGGCACCGATGGCGCCGCCCGCGATGCGGTGCTGGCGCGCACGGTGTCCGGCGGCGTCACCGTCAATGACTGCCTGTTCCACTTCGCGCAGGCCCATGAGCCGATGGGCGGCGTAGGCGCCTCCGGCGCCGGCGCCTATCACGGCGAGTGGGGATTCAAGACGCTGACCAAGTTCAAGCCGGTGTTCTACCGCTCGCGGTTCAACCGGCTTGCCGATCTCTATCCGCCCTATGGCGCGAAGGTCGCGCGGCTGGAGAAGCTGATGCGGTTGTTGTCGTAAGAATCACGCTGCCATTGCGAGCGTGGCGAAGCAATCCATGGTCCCGCACAACGAATAGATGGATTGCTTCGCTCTGCTCGCAATGACGCAAAACGAAGACCAAGGGGGAACATTCGTGACTGACACATTCGATTTCGTGGTGGTGGGCGCGGGCTCCGGCGGCTGCGCGGTGGCTGGGCGGCTGTCGGAGGATCCGGCGACGTCGGTGGCGCTGCTCGATGCCGGCGGCACCAATGACAATTGGGTCGTCACCACGCCCGGCGCGCTGGTGCTGATGGTCGCGGGCACCGTCAACAACTGGGCCTTCAACACCGTGCCGCAAAAGGGGCTCAACGGCCGCATCGGCTATCAGCCGCGCGGCAAGGGGCTCGGCGGCTCCTCGGCGATCAATGCCATGGTCTACATCCGCGGCCATCGCGCCGACTACGACCACTGGGCCGCGCTCGGCAATACCGGCTGGGCGTTCGCCGACGTACTGCCCTATTTCAAGCGCTCGGAGAACAACGCCGATTTCGACGGCGAGTATCACGGCAAGGGCGGCCCGCTCGCCGTCAACAAGCTGCGCTCCGGCAATCCGATCCAGCAGAGCTTCCTGCAGGCGGCGCAGGAGGCGCAATTCCGCATCCGCGAGGATTTCAATGCCGAGGACCATGAGGGCCTCGGCATCTACCAGGTGACCCAACGCAACGGCGAGCGCTGGAGCGCGGCGCGCGCCTATGTGCATCCGCATATCGGCAGGCGCGCCAATCTGCGCGTCGAGACCAATGCGCACGCGACGCGCATCCTGTTCGAGGGCAAGCGCGCGGTCGGCGTCGAATACCGGCAGGGCAAGGAGCTGAAGCAACTCCGCGCACGGCGCGAGGTCATCCTTGCGGCCGGCGCGTTCCAGTCGCCGCAGCTGTTGATGCTGTCGGGCGTCGGCGACGCCGCAGCGCTCGGCAGGCACGGCCTCGCCAGCGTGCATCATCTGCCCGGTGTCGGCCAGAATCTGCAGGACCATCCGGATTTCATCTTCGGCTACATGTCCGACAATCCGAACTTCGCCGGTATCTCGCTGAAGGGCATGCCGCGGCTCGTCCGCGCCATCATGCAATATCGGCGCGAGCGCCGCGGCCCCCTCACCTCGAACTTCGCCGAATGCGGCGGCTTCCTGAAGACGCGGCCCGATCTCGACATCCCCGACATCCAGCTGCATTTCGGCATGGCGATGGTCGACGACCACGGTCGCAAGCGCCACGGCGGCACCGGCTTCTCCTGCCATGTCTGCCTGCTCCGGCCGAAGAGCCGCGGCAGCGTCGCGCTGGCCGGCAGTGACCCGATGCAGGCGCCGCTGATCGACCCGAACTTCCTCGGCGAGCAAGACGATCTCGAATCGATGGTGGCGGGCTACAAGACCACACGGCGGCTGATGGAAGCGCCGGCGCTGCGCGCCCTGCAGCAGAAGGATGTATTCACATCCAACGTCCGCACCGACGACGACATCCGCAGCATCCTGCGCGAGCGCGTCGACACGGTCTATCACCCGGTCGGCACCTGCAAGATGGGCACCGGCGATCCGCTCGCGGTGGCCGATCCGAAGCTGCGCGTGCACGGTCTCGAAGGCCTGCGCGTGGTCGACGCCTCGATCATGCCGACCCTGATCGGCGGCAACACCAATGCACCGACCATCATGATCGGCGAGAAGGCGGCGGATATGATCAGGGCGGAGATGCGGGCGGGGTGACCAGATGCGTAGGGTGGCCACGGCGCAAGAGCGCCTTTGCCCACCCTATGAGGCTGCCGTCGCAGGGCCGCACTGCAAAAATATCGAAAACAACCCCATGCAAAGGAGCCGGGGCTGCCGACTTCGACACGGCGACTTGACTCGTCGGGCAAATCAGCGGCATTATTCTATTATCCCGAAAATTGCGCAGACGCCCTCAGCTTGCTCCGTGTCATCACCCGCGCATGCGGGTGATCCAGTATTCCAGAGACCGCAGTGCTTGAGCCGAGCGGCCGCGGCGTACTGGATCGCCCGGTCCATGTGCGCAATTGCGCACAGGCCGGGCGATGACGGCGGTGGACGACGATATACGCGGATCCGTTGCAATCGTAGCCCGATGGAGCGAAGCGTAATCCGGGACCTTCACGCATGCTCCCCGGATTTCGCTGCGCTTCATCCGGGCTACAAAGCTAGTTCAACAGAAAGCCGCCATCCACCGTCACCACCGTCCCGGTCATGTAGCGCGAGGCGTTCGAGGCCAGCAGCATGATCGCGCCGTCGAGATCGGACTCGGCGCCGACCCGGCGCTGTGGAATGCGCTTGGCAAGCCGCTCGCCCGCCGGCGTCGACCAGAAATCATGGTTCATCTCGGTATCGATATAGCCCGGCGCCAGTGCGTTGACGCGGATGTTGTTGCCGGCGAGTTCCAGCGCCATTGCCTTGGTACCCTGGATCATGCCGGCCTTGGAGATCGCATAGGGCGACACCGCCTTGAGCACGCCCTGTCCGAGCACGGATGCGACGTTGATGATATTGCCCGGCTGCTTGCGCGCCATCATGCGCCGCGCAAGTTCGGTGGCGAGGAAGTAGGCGCCCTTCAGATTAGCGCCAATCACGGCGTCCCAATCCGCCTCGGTCTGCTCGGTCGACAGTTTCTCGATCGCGATGCCGGCATTGTTGATCAGCACCGTGACCGGACCGAGCGCGGCTTCGGCGGCGTCGAGCGCTTGCGCAATGCCGGAGATTTCCGCGACGTCCATCTGCACCGCGGCGGCGCGGCCGCCCTTGGCCTTGATCTCTTCCTCAAGCCTCTTCAGCTTCGCGACCTGGCGCGCGGCCAGCACCACCGCGGCACCATGCGCCGCCAGCACGCGGGCGAATTGTCGCCCGAGCCCCTGCGAGGCGCCGGTGATGAGGATGATTTCTTTACTGACATCGAATAGGTCGGACATCGACAGGTTCCCGGATTGAAGCGGACGATTGATAGCGACAATTGTCCCTGATGTAAGCAGGTTTGATCAACCAGGGGATCGCAGGAGATTCGGGCAGGGAATTCCTTAATCCATGAACCTCTTCGACCTTGCCATCATCGTCGGATTGGTGTTCGCGGTGGTGACCGGCTTCACGACCGGCCTGTTGCGCAGCGCGGTCACCATCCTGGCCTATCTCGTCGCCATGCCGCTCGCGGTCGCCGCGCTGGCGATGATCGGGCCCCACATCGCGACGCTGCCGTCGTCGCCGTTTCCGCCGAATGGCGTGCTGCTGTTCGGCCTCTTCCTGCTGATCGGCGTCATCCTCGGAAAGATGGCGCGGACGATGCTCGACGACACCATCGGCTCGGAGATCGGGATCGGCGACCGCCTCGGCGGCGCGCTGCTCGGCGTCATCAGGGTCGGTCTCGTCGTGACCACGCTGGTGCTGGTGTTCGATCAGCTGGTGCCGCTCGCCAGGCAGCCGCAGTTCCTCAATGGATCGCAATTGCGGCCGTTGTTCTCCGCGGCCGGACAGGCCGGATTCCGCTCGCTGCCGCCCGAAGCCACCATGGCGATCGAGCGGCTGCGGCGCGAGCAACGCATCTAGCCTCCTGCCCTGCTCCAACGTGCTCACCCGCCTGTTCCTGCCCGGCATGCACTTATGCATTGCACGTCCCTTATCGGCGCCGCCGAGCTTGGCTAGAATGGCGCCATCAAACCTTTACAAACCGACCCGACATCACAGGGAGTGAACCGTGGATCTTGGAATCAAAGGCCGCCGCGCCATCGTCTGCGCATCGAGCAAGGGACTGGGCCGCGCCTGCGCGATCGCGCTCGCCAATGAGGGGGTGCATGTCACCCTGACGGCGCGCGGCGCCGAGGCGCTGAAGCAGACCGCCGACGAAATCCGCAAAGCCCACCCCGGCGTCACCGTCACCGAGATCGTCGGCGACATCACGACCCCGGCCGGGCGCGAAGCCGTGCTCAAGGCCTGCCCCGATCCGGACATCCTGATCAACAATGCCGGCGGCCCGCCGCCGGGCGATTTCCGCAACTGGACCCGCGACGACTGGATCAAGGCGATCGACGCCAACATGCTGACGCCGATCGAGCTGATCAAGGCCACCGTCGACGGCATGATGGCGCGCAAGTTCGGCCGCATCGTCAACATCACTTCGGCCGCGGTGAAGGCACCGATCGAGATCCTCGGCCTGTCCAACGGCGCCCGCGCCGGCCTCACCGGCTTCGTCGCCGGCCTGTCGCGCAAGACCGTGATCAACAACGTCACCATCAACGGCCTGCTGCCGGGCCCGTTCGAGACCGACCGCCTGCGCGGCACCGCGAAGCCCGAGGCCGAGAAGCGCGGCATCTCGGCCGAGCAGGTCCTGGCCGAGCGCGCCAAGCTGAACCCCGCCGGCCGCTTCGGCGATCCCGACGAATTCGGCTATGCCTGCGCATTCCTGTGCGGCGCCAAGGCCGGCTTCATCACCGGGCAGAACCTGCTGCTCGATGGCGGCGCCTTCCCGGGCACCCTCTAGTGCTGCCGATTTGAAGCTCCTGCACTATATGCGGCGAGACCGATTGGGAGCTTCAAATCGGTCAAGCGGCACAGAGACCTATGACTCTTGCCAGCGCCCTCTTGCTTTCCGAAGTTCGCGCAAGAGGTCGCTGGACGAGTTCACGAACTTCGGAAAAGGGACGATAGATGAGAGCGGTCTGGTACGAACGGACCGGTGCGGCGCCGACGGTGCTCACCGTCGGCGAGATGCCGACGCCCGACGCAGGTCCCGGCGAAGTCCGGGTTCGCCTCGAGGCGTCCGGCGTCAACCCGGCCGATGTCGGCCGCCGCAGCGGCAATTATCACGCGATGGAATTCCCGCGCGTGATCCCGAACAGCGACGGCGCCGGTATCATCGACCAGGTCGGCGAAGGCGTCACCCGCTTTGCGGTCGGTGATCGCGTCTGGCTGTTCAACGGCCAGCGCAATGGCCGCGCCTTCGGCACCGCGGCCGAATACATCACGCTTGCCGACTATCTGGTGACGCCGCTGCCGCAGGACGTATCGTTCGCGGCCGGCGCGACGCTCGGTATCCCCTGCATGACCGCGTGGTGCGCGCTGTTCGCGGACGGCCCGATCTCCGGGCAGACGGTGCTGGTCACCGGCGGCTCCGGAGCGGTCGGTCACTACGCCGTGCAATTGGCAAAATGGGGCGGCGCGCGCGTGATTGCGACTGTCAGTTCGCAGGTCAAGGACGTCGAGGCACGGCTCGCCGGCGCCGACACCGTCGTCAACTACCGGACCGAGGATGTCGTCTCCAAGGTGATGGCCTTCACCGAGAACCGCGGTGTCGACCGCGTGATCGACGTCGATTTCGGCGGCAATCTCGCGACCACGCTGAAGATCATGGCGATGAACTCGACGATCGCGGTCTACGCCACCAACGGCAACCGCACGCCGACGTTGCCGGTGCGCGAATTGATGGAGAAATGCATCACCGTGCGCTCGCTGGTGCTATTCGCACTGCCGCCACCGCTGCTCGCGGCCGCGCAGGCTGACATCACCCAATGGCTGACATCGGGTACCCGCGTGCACAATATCGCCGGGCAATTCGCGCTCGCTGAGACCGCCGACGCCCATCTCGCCGTCGAGAAGGGCGACAAGATCGGCACCGTGATCGTCGACTGCGCGCGATAATCTTCTCCCTCTCCCCGCACGCGGTAGGGCAATCGCATATGGCCGTTTGAGGCGATCGGAGTTCCCACAAACTCGTCATGCCCGGGCTTGTCCCGGGCATCCACGTCTTCGTTTCCACGCGAAGAATAGACGTGGATGGCCGGGACAAGCCCGGCCATGACGGCGCGGAAGAATCGGTCCATTCCATATGCGATTGCCCGGTGCTTGCGGGGCGAGGTCAGGTGAACAATGCGGCTGCTTAGTGGATCGGCGTGATGCGCTCGTCACTCGGCGACAGGCCGAACTCGTCGAGCCCTTCAGCGAGGAAATCGCCGAGCATGGGCTCGCCCAGCAGATAGCTCGCGGTACGGCCGTTGCGCCCGCGGGCGGCTTCGCGGCGGAGATCGGCCCATTCCTCGATCGTGCCGTCGCCGCGGCCGAGCCGCATCAGCGCGACGAGGTCGACCTGCTCGTCCTCGCTGAGCGCGTTGATGAAGCCGGTGATCTCGCGCGCCACCGGATCGTTGCCGTCGTCCTCCAGCACGTCGATCATCTCGTCGTCGGCGCCGTTCGAGCCGGAGTCGGGATCGACGATCCCTTCCTTGACATCGAATTCCCGCGCCTTCTCGATCAAGAAGCCAACTTTTTCAGGGGAGATTGCGAGTTCCGGCATTGCACACTCCTTCTTCCAACGAGGCGGTAACGCGGGAGGCGCCGACTTGATCCATTGCGCCGGCGCGCGGAAACCCGCATGGTCCGGCAAGAGCAACAAGAAACGGAGGGCACGCCGCATGCACTGGACCGTAGGCAAGGTCAAAATCACAAAGGTCGTCGAGCTCGAGACCGTCGGCAGCACACGCTTCATCCTGCCGCTGGCCGGCCGGGAGGAGATCCAGAGCCTGCCCTGGCTGATCCCGCATTTTGCCAACGAGGATGGCCGGCTGAAAATGTCGATCCATTCGCTGCTGGTGGAGACGCCGGAGCACCGCATCATCGTCGACACCGGGCTCGGCAACGACAAGCAGGGCCGCAACGTGCCGACCTGGAACAACCGCAGCGATCCGTTCCTGGAGAAGCTGACCGCGGCCGGATTTGCGCCCGACACCATCGACACCGTACTGTGCACGCATCTGCATGTCGACCATGTCGGCTGGAACACAAGACTCGTCGGCGGCAAATGGGTGCCGACCTTCGCCAATGCCCGCTACGTGTTCGGCAAGACCGAATACGAGCACTGGCGCGACCACAGCGACGATCCCGCACATGCGGCCGTATTCGCCGACTCGGTGAAGCCGATCGCGGATGCCGGCAAGGCCGA
Source organism: Bradyrhizobium sp. UFLA01-814 (assembly GCF_046718885.1). NCBI lineage: Bacteria > Pseudomonadati > Pseudomonadota > Alphaproteobacteria > Hyphomicrobiales > Nitrobacteraceae > Bradyrhizobium > Bradyrhizobium sp. UFLA01-814. Next base: position 53,788 of record NZ_JAQOSR010000032.1, read on the forward strand.
GCTGGTGCCGAGCGACCACCGGCTGACCGAAGAAATCACGCTGATCCCGACGCCGGGACACAGCCCCGGCCATATGAGCATCCACATCAGGTCCGGCGGCGAGGAAGGCCTCTTGACCGGTGATGTCGCGCATCATCCCTGCCAGATGTATCACCTCGACTGGTCGTCGACCGCGGACTCCGACCAGAAGCAATCGGCCGCGACGCGGCGCGAATTGTTCTCGCGCTTTGCCGACACGCCGACGCTGGTGATCGGCGGGCATTTCAATGCCGGCCACATCAAGCGCGACGGCGACGCGTTCAGGTTCGTCGCGCTGGAGGCATAGAGCGTGATGTTTCTCGGTTGAATCAGTGTCGCAACAGATTCGCTGCACCTCTCACGCTTGCGGGGTCGAGACGAGCGAAGCTCGCTCTTAGGTCGACGCGCTCGGCAGCGCACTTGCGCGCCAGAGCGCGGCGGGTGGAGGCTCTCTCCACCAGGTGACTCGCGGCGAGACCCCCTCCCCAGCCCTCCCCCGCAAGCGCAGGGCTATCGCATATGCCCCTTGGCGACCGGGCAAGTGCTTGGCCTCGTGGTTCGAGACGCGCCGCAAGCGGCGCTCCTCACCATGAGGGTCTACTATTGTGCCGCAAAACAAGACCTCATCCTGAAGAGCCCGCCGAAGGCGGGCGTCTCGAAGGATGGCCACGAGGGCACCGCCACGAAATGCGATAGCCCTGCCCGCTAGCGGGAGAGGGAGCGCAGTTTTATCCAGCCTCGTTTCCTAGATCAAACTGGCGCGCGCGAGGAAGAGCGCGTCCGCCTCGCTGGCGGCGATCGCGGCCGGATAGGGCAAGGCCTTGGCCCGTCCGGGAAGGTTGCGCTCGAGCTCGGCGCGCTCCTCGTCATCAGCAGCGATGTAGACGGTGACCCGGATCAACCGGCCGAGCTCGGCCTTGCGCGCCTTCATCCACAGCACCATCGGCTTGCCGGCGGCGACCTCCGGCTGATCGTTGACGTTGACGATCACGGCGAGCGGTCGGTTTGCGGCAAGCAGCTCGCTGTATTCCGCGGTCCAGTCGCAGCCGTCCTGCTCGGTCTGCAGACGGCCGGTTGCGATGAAGATGCCGGGCTCGGCCTCGCGAAAGAATTTCATGGAAGCTTCCTCATGATGACGGCGCCAGACCGTGCCGATCGCGCGGACCCGGACGGCCCCCGGCAGAAATATCTATCGACTGACAGTCGGTCAATTCATCTAAGCCATTTCAAAACCATTCTAAATATGCGATCCAAGAATCGGATATCAGGTACGGATGGATGCTGACGGTATGATCGGGAAACGGCAGGCGGCAGCCACGCGCGGCGCGGCGCAACGCTGGAGACGGACCCAGCCCGCCGAGGTCAGGGTCGACGACCTGATGTCGGCTGCGGCGGCCCTCTTCATCGCGAAGGGCATCGAGGCCACCACGATCGACGACATCGCCGCCCGGGCCGGCGTCGCGAAGGGCACCTTCTACCACTACTTCGCGACCAAGGCGGATGTGATCATCGCCCTGCGCACGCGCTTCGCGCAGGACTTCCTCGCCCGGGTGGCGGCGGCGATCGGCGAACGTGCCGCGGATGACCACGCCGGGCGGCTGTCGGCCTGGCTGCGCGGCGCCGTCGGAACCTATCTCGCCAATGTCGAGCTGCATGACGTCGTGTTTCACGACTTCCCCCATCATCAGCGGCAGTCGCAGGAAAAGGACGACGTGATCGCCCAGATCGTCGCCGTGCTGGAGGATGGCCAGAAGGCCGGCGTCTGGGCGTTCCCGGACGCCCGCAGCGCGGCGCTGATCGTGTTCGACGGGATGCATGCCGTGGCCGACGATGCGATCGTCGCGGGCACGCTCGATCCCGAGCCATCATGCCGGCTGCTGGAAGAGATGTTCACGCGGATGCTGGCCGCGCCGCGTCCGCGATCATGACCGGCATTTGAAAGAACCGGCTCACAGCGGCTACGCCGGCAGGTGATGGCTGCAATGCCATGGCCGTGAAGCGGTTGAATTTCCTCCCGCGCTGTTCCATGAAGCGTGTCGAGGTATACCAGTAACAATCCTCAGGACATCGTAGGGAGTGATCAACATGAAGCTTGTTCGTTATGGCGAAAAGGGTGCGGAAAAGCCCGGTCTGATCGATAAATCGGGCCAGCTCCGCGACCTGTCGACCCATCTGAAGGACCTGACCGGCGACGCCTACACGCCGGACTCGCTGAAGAAGCTTTCCGCCCTCGATCCCGCCTCCCTCCCCGCCGTCTCCGGCAAGCCGCGCTTCGGCGCCCCGGTCACCGGCATCTCCAAATTCGTCGCGATCGGCCTGAACTACTCCGACCACGCCAAGGAAACCGGCAACCCGATCCCGTCCGAGCCGATCTTCTTCCTGAAGGCCAACACCGCGCTGTCCGGTCCCAACGATCCGGTCGAGAAGCCGCGCGGTTCGACCAAGCTCGACTGGGAAGTCGAGATCGCCGCCATCATCGGCACCCGCGCCAAGTACGTCTCGGAGGCCGACGCGCTGAACCACGTCGCCGGCTACTGCATCTGCAACGACGTCTCCGAGCGCAACTTCCAGATCGAGCGCCTCGGACAGTGGACCAAGGGCAAGTCGCATGACACGTTCGGCCCGGTCGGCCCGTGGCTCGCCACCAAGGACGAAATCGCCGACGTGCAGAAGCTGTCGATGTGGCTCGACGTCAACGGCCAGCGCCGCCAGACCGGCACGACCTCGACCATGATCTTCACGATGGCGAAGTGCATCTCCTACGTCTCGCAGTTCATGACGCTGCTGCCCGGCGACATCGTCACGACAGGCACCCCGCCCGGCGTCGGCACCGGCATGAAGCCGCCGCAATATCTCGATGTCGGCGACGTCGTGACGCTCGGCATCGAGGGCCTCGGCGAACAGCGCCAGGAAATCGTTGGGGCGTAGTTTACGGGATCGTCATCCCGCGCAACGGCTTTGCCGTTGCGCGGGATGACGGGGATACAGCGCAATCTCTCCCCTCGTCGTCCCGGCGAAAGCCGGGACCCATAACCACAGGGTTGAGTTGTTAGAAGGCTGTGGCCCCAGCGTCGCGCAACAATGACCTTCGGTGGTTATGGGTCCCGGCTCCCGTGCGCAATTGCGCACTAGGCCGGGACGACATCGAGCATGTTGCGTCATCGAGAGTCATACATTCACGGTCTCTCAGGATGACGACCGTGTTTGCGAAACGAGGTCATCTCCATGAAACTCACCTTCTCTCCCGCCTCCCCGTTCGCCCGCAAGGTGCGCATCGCGGCGATCGAGCTCGGCCTGATCGACAAGATCGAGCTGGTGCCGGCGACCGTCGCGCCCGGCACGGCCAATGACGAATATTCCAAGATCTCACCGCTGAAGAAGCTGCCGGTGCTGATCCTCGACCATGGCGACGTCATCCTCGATTCCTATGTCATCGTCGAATATCTCAACGAGCTCGGCGGCGGCCGGCTGATCCCGGGCTACGGCCCGCGGCGCTGGAAGCTGAAGACCGATCACTCCCTGCTCAACGGCATGCTCGATTCCATGCTGCTGTGCCGCTACGAGAAGATGGTGCGGCCGCAGGGCTCGCTGTGGCAGGCCTGGCACGACGATCACTGGAACAGGGCCTGGGCCGGCATGGCGCGGTTCGAGAACCGACCGGACGTGCTGAACGGCTCGTCGTTCGACATCGCGCAGATCGGCCTCGTTTGCGTGCTCGGCTATGCCGATTTCCGCTTCGCCGATTGCGGCTGGCGCAAGGCCTATCCCAAGCTCGACGCCTTCTACCAGAAAATGCTGGAGCGGCCGTCGGTGAAGATCTCGGCGCCGCCGGCGGCGTAACCAAGGCAACCGCGGGGAGCATGTGACGCGCGAATGCCTCCCCGCCTCTCACCTTCCGGCGCAGGTCTTGTGCATCGCCGGCCGGGTTCAACCACGACCGGACAATATCTCGCCGTCATTGTCGCGATCTCGACCTTGTGATGATGGCGGCGGCAGCCCGGTACGGCCAGCCCAAGGAAGGCCTTGCGGCGATGGATATCCTTGCCAACATCATCACTCCCGCCGTGCGCGACGCGCACTAGAATTTTCTTGCGCGTTTTCTTCACGCGAACCGGACTCCACTTCGCTCGAAAACGCTAACGCCAAGGAATCACCATGAGCCTGAAGTTTGCCGCCGGCGATCTCACCATTCATCGCATCGTCGAGCAGGAGACGACATTCCTGCCCGCGCACGAGATGCTGCCCGGGCTGACGCCGGAAGTGCTCGCCGATAACCGCGGCTGGATGCAGGCCACCGGCGCGCTCGACGATAGCGACACCTTGATCCTGGCGTTCCAGTCCTACGTCGTGAAGACGCCGCACCACACCATCCTGATCGACAGCTGCATCGGCAACGACAAGCCGCGGCCGGCGCGGCCGAAATGGAACATGAAGACCGACGACAACTATCTGCGCAGTCTGGCGTCAGCCGGCTTTTCGGTCGGTGACATCGACTATGTGATGTGCACGCATCTGCATGTCGATCACGTCGGCTGGAACACGCGGCTGGAGAACGGCCGCTGGGTGCCGACCTTTCCAAACGCGCGCTACGTGTTCGACAAGGCCGAGTTCGACTACTGGACCGAGAGCAACGCGAAGGCGGAGGTCCCGCCTTTCGTGGACAGCGTGCTGCCGGTGGTCGAGGCCAAGCGGGCGGAGATCGTCGGCCATGATTTTGCGATCGGCGACCACGCCCGCATCCTGCCGACGCCCGGCCACACGCCGGGCCACGTCGCCTTCGCCTTCGGCCGCGGCAAGGACGCTGCGGTCTTTTCGGGCGATCTGATGCACTCGCCGATCCAGACGCATTATCCGGAGCTGTCGGCGAAGTTCGATGTCGACCAGGCGCTAGCCGCGAAGACGCGGCGCGGCTTCCTGGAGCGTTATTGCGACACCGACACGCTGTGCTGCCCCGCGCATTTCCCTTCGCCGTCGATTGGCAAGATCAGGCGGAAGGGCAACGGGTTCGTGTGCGAGACGATGTAGCTGGCGCCGCCTGCTGCGCTCACCTCGCCCCGCTTGCTGTCTCTTATACACATCTCCGAGCCCACGAGACTTAGGAT
>NZ_JAQOSR010000330.1:0-3541 GCF_046718885.1 Bradyrhizobium sp. UFLA01-814
ACGAGATGATATCCTAAGTCTCGTGGGCTCGGAGATGTGTATAAGAGACAGGACTGGGAGGTAATGGTGGTACACTGACGCTAGTAACCACATCTGACAATTACCCCGTAATATCGCACCTCGTCCGAGCGGATCTAAGTCCGGGAAGTGGCGGTTCTGGTGGGCAAGGCGGCCAAGGAGGAGCGAGCGGCGACGGTGGACCCGGCGGGCAGGAAGCTCGTCCGTGGTGTCGCGGAAACGGCAGTCGGGGAGGTTCAGGCGGAAGGGGCGGCACAGGAGACGCGGGTGATCCAGGTCAGCCGGGTCGAGGTGGTGATTTCCTTGTCGGCTCACTTTCCGTAGCAGATCTCGACAAGGTCCTCGCGCCTAGGTGAGCCACGCGACGGTGTGTAGCTAAATTTCCAGGGAGCTTCGAGCAGCAACTCGTACGGGAATGGCGAATGGCGTTGCTCAAGAGTGAGAGCAAACTCTTGGGGAGACAAGGCGCGAGCAAATTCCATGTCTTGTCGCAGATGCCGTTTGCCATTCAAACGGAATATACAGAATTTAGTAGCGGTGTAGCCGCGTCCAATCGAGGTGACCGGCAGCGACGCAACAATTGCATATTGCTTTTTGTTTCGTTCTCTTAAGACGCTCGGGCCAATCCACGTCGCGCGGTGGGATAACAACCCAAAAACACGATGGAATACACTGTGACGAATGCTTGTCCCACTTTGAGCTAAGTGATTGATTGCATCCTGCAGCCCGCCCGGGGCTAGCAGTCAGGCCTCTGCAGGCAGTGCTCGCGCCCTTCGCGGTCGGTGCGGAAGCCTTCGATGAAGCCGCCCTGCCGCTGCGTGACGTACACGGTCTTGCCGTCGTTGCCGCCGAAAGCGAGGTTGGTCGGCTCCTTGCCGACAAGCGCGACTTCCCGTTCGACAGTGCCATCGGTCTTCATGATGGCGATCGCACCTCTGAGAATGCGCGCCACGAACAGCCTGCCGGTGACGTCGGTGCGAAGCCCGTCGACGGTATCCGGCTCGAAGGTCTTGACCAGCTTGGCATCGGTGAGTTCGGCGCCTTTGATCGCGTAGGACCACACCTGCCCGCTGTTGGACTCCGTGACGTAGAGTCGCTGTTCGTCGGGGCTTAGATCGATGCCATTGGTGGTGCCCATGGTACGCGGCGCCGTCATGACCTCGCCACGCCCCGTCCCGTCGGCAGCACGCGCGATCTGCCAGATGCGGCCGTTGCGTCCCTTCCAGTTCGGGTCGCTGGCATAGATCGTGCCGTCCCGGGCAATCGTGATGTCGTTGGGCTGGTTCATCTGGTCGGCGTGAAACCAGCTCGCGGGCGCAAGCGAGCCCTTCCTGAACTCAAAAATATTGTGCTTCTTGTAGTCGGCGACGAACATGTTGCCGTCGCGGTCGAAGCGGATCGAATTGCCGACACTGCCGTCGGGCAAGTCGGCGAATTTCTCCGATCGTGCGTCGCCAGGGGCAAGCCTGCCGATCGTGCCAGCCTTGCCAAGGTTGACGACGTAGAGGTTGCCGTCAAGGTCTGCGGCAGGCCCCTCGATGCCGAACGTATACTCGTCGGTCGGCGTGATCTGCCTGGCCTGGAACAGTTTCAGATCGGCAAGGACGGCAGTGTTCGCCAGCAACACCTCACAGCAGAGGCACCAGGAAATTGCTTTGGATGTAATAGCCATCGGCGTCGGTGCAGTCGCCATTGAGGAACGGATCGGCCGGCCGGTAGAAGCGGCTGTAGCCGAGCTTACCGGTGGCGGCCTTTTGTGTCACCACCACGACCTTGGTGGTCGGGATTTCGCCACACACCTTCCCATCCTTGCTGAAAAATTCCCGCTCCGGCCGCCCCGGCTTGATCCGCATGCGGGTGCCTGGAACCATTTTGCCGACCAAATAGTCGGCATAATTGAGCACTTTGAGGTAACCGGGTTCGGTCTTGGGCAAGCTCTCGCCGCCGGGCGGCATCAACTTCTCGGCGCCGATGCCGCGCAGGCGGATCCTCAACTTCCCGGAATCCGGATCGCCCGGATACATCCAGCCATCCTGTCCGAGCATGAAGCGCAGCACGGACTCGTCCTTCTCGGCGTCGCTTTGGCCTCGCTTGATGCCGAAATCGGCGTGACAGCCGACGCAGCGCTTTTCGACGAGGTTGCTGCGGACCGAGCTGAGATAGCCGCTCTTCTGCGCGTCCTGCTGGACGAAGCGAACCAGCTCGTCGATCTGGGCCTGGCTGCGCATGTCGCAAGGCAAGGGAACCGGCACCTCGCCGGTCGCGCGGTCAAGCCTGATGATCGTCTTGTTCTTGTCTTCGACGAGCCAGATTGCACCGTCGCTCGCGACCGTCATGCCGACCGGTGCGCCGCGCGGGCGCGCCCCATTTACCCGGTGCCAGCCCGAGATCAGTTCTTGATAGGGCGCGGCCTTCACCGGGCCATCGTCGGCCTGGAACGCGCGCGTGGGTTCGGAGGCGCAGCTTACCTGGTAGCGGACCGGCGGCGGGCTGAGCTTGGGAAAGCCGTGGTCGTCGACGTCGTATATCAACACGCGGCTGCCGGTCGGCCGGTAACCATGCAGTCCGATTACGAGCTTGCCCTCGAGATTCGGGAATTTGGCGCCGTGGTAATAGAGCATGCCGAGCGGCGCGCCGTGTGGGGGCAGCAGCGAATAGGGTTGGCGATAAAGTGCGGTGTTGTTGCAGAGGTTCTTGTAGGGACCGGCCTGCAGCACGGCTTTGAACTCCGGGCTCGCCGTCGAGAGATCATAGCAGTAGGGCCAGCCATAGTGCTTGCCCTGTTCGATCGCGTTGATCTCCTCATTCGGCTTGAACACATCCTGCAAGTCGCGGCCGTTCTCGCCCTGAAGGAAGGCATAGCCGGGTTCAGGGAACCGTTGATGCACCGCAAGCGCCATCGAATTGCGCAAGCCGCGCGCATAGATTTCGCGCGGCGGGTTTGGATCGTTCGGCGTCAACGCCGGAAAGACTCCCCCGGCCGGCGGCGTGAACATCCAGATCGCTGCAAGCGGCGAGCTTCCCTCAGCTGCCAGGCAAGGCCTCGTGATCGGAGGCCGGGTAATGCAATCGTCGCTGTGCGAGCCGATGTTGACGAATATCCGACCCAGCCGGTCGAAGATGAAATGCTTCAGCGCATGGCTGCTCTCGGCAACCTTGGTCCCATCCGGCAGGGTTATTCTGCGGCCCGGCAGACCCTGGATGACAACTTCCATCGTGCTGCGAGGATTGGCCGCCAGCGGATCGAAGCGGAAGATCATCTCCGCGGTCGAGGCATAGACCTTGTGGTCCGGGCCGATCGCCAGTCCGAACGGGTATTCCAGACCACCGATCGCTTCTTTAATGCGCTTGCCGTCCGCGGCGTGGGGATCGAGCAGCAACAGCCGACCGTCGGCGCGATTCCATCCACCCATGTCGACGACGACGAAGAGGTCATGGCCTGGAATCTGTATGATCGACCGGGGAAATTGCAGGCCGTCATCTTCGCTGGCGACGAGGCCGGCACAGAAGCCCCTCTGCATGT
>NZ_JAQOSR010000331.1:0-3436 GCF_046718885.1 Bradyrhizobium sp. UFLA01-814
TCGCCGACATGATGGAGCGGGAATGAGCAAATCGTGTGTGGCGACGAATGGACGCCGGTAGATGGACAAATCGCGTTGCAGTCGACAGGCGTCTAAGAAACCCCGAAGAACTGGCAAACAGTCACCGAGCCGGGGTAAGACTGCTGCCCACCACCGCTTGCAAGATCAGTCGATCGACGGGTTGACACTCCCGATCGGGACTCACATCGCAAAATGTCGTGGAATATCGCGTATTTGGCGCTCCCTAGGGGAATCGAACCCCTGTTTCAGCCTTGAGAGGGCCGCGTCCTAACCGCTAGACGAAGGGAGCGTTGAGAGGCAAGGCAATAGCCTCGAAATCCGGCGGCCGCAAGATGCCTTGTGCGTTGCGGCGGGGATTTTGTCGGCCATGCTTTACGAATGTCCCCGGGGGCATCCGGTGTCATACTTCCGGATTCCGGGTTCATCGCTGCGCGATGCCCCCAGGTGCGCAATTGCGCACAGGGGAATGACGGTGTCAGACGAGACGGTGCTGGGCGAGATGCCGCGCTTGCTTGCCCGAGCGCATCGCACCTGCACGCTACAGTGGCACCGCCCTCGCGATTGCATGATGGCCACCCTGAGATGTCATGTCTTGATCGTGCACGGCCCTGCTTTCGCCAAATGGCAATGCAAAACACCTGTCTGTGAAGTCATCCGACGCCGAGCTCTGTTAACATCGCAGCCCTTCACCATGCTGCGCCCCGCACGGCGCCGGACAAGCAAGAGGAGTGCTTGGAACAAAGCGCAAGCGCTTGACGGCCTTGGCGCACGGCAAATTTGGCTCACGAATATCTTGGCACAACAAACATCAGCGCGGTCGCAGGCGATGGAAGACGTTCCACACCTCGCGCCGCACAGGTCAATAGCTTAGGCAGAGCGAGGACAGACCATGATCAAACTAAAAATCAACGGCCAGGAACAGAATTGGGACGGCGACCCGGATCTTTCGCTGCTGTGGTATCTCCGTGACGAAGCAGGCCTCACGGGCACCAAGTTCGGCTGCGGCCAGGCGCTGTGCGGCGCCTGCACCGTGATCGTCGACAAGGAGGCGGTCCGCGCCTGCATCACCTCGGTGTCCGACGTCGTCGGCCGCGAGGTCACCACCATCGAGGGGCTGCATCCGACCGGCGACCATCCGGTGCAGAAAGCCTGGCGCCAAGTCAACGTGCCGCAGTGCGGCTACTGCCAGGCCGGCCAGATCATGCAGGCCGCGGCGCTGCTGGACCAGAACCCGAAGCCCAGCCACGACCAGATCCGCGAAGCCATGGCGGGCAATATCTGCCGCTGCGGCTGCTACCAGCGGATCGAGAATGCCGTCCATCTCGCATCGACGGGGGTGTGACATGAATATCCGCACCAATCCCAGCAAGCTTCGCGGCTTCGAGAAGCACGTGAAGGTCGAGAACGTTTCGCGCCGCAGCATCCTCAAGGGGCTCGGCATCGCCGGCTCTTTCGTGCTCGCCGCGCCCGTGATGACGCGCCAGGCGTTCGCCTATGAGACCGGCGCCGGCAAGATGCCGCACGGCGTCGTGGTCGATCCGCGCGTGTTCGTCGCGATCGCCCCCGACGGCATCGTCACCATCCTGGCGCACCGCTCCGAGATGGGCACCGGCGTGCGCACCAGCCTGCCCTTGATCGTCGCCGAGGAAATGGAGGCCGACTGGTCGCGCGTCCATGTCCAGCAGGCGCATGGCGACGAGGTCAAGTTCGGCAACCAGGACACCGACGGCTCGCGCAGCACGCGGCATTATCTGATCCCGATGCGCCAGATCGGCGCCTCGGCGCGCTCGATGCTGGAAGCCGCCGCCGCCAAAAAATGGGGCGTGCCGGTGACCGAAGTGAAAGCGCAGAACCATGAGGTGGTGCACAGCGCGAGCGGCCGGAAGGCTGGCTTCGGCGAACTCGCGGCCGACGCCGCGAAAGAATCGGTGCCGAGCGTCGAGGGCCTCAAGCTGAAGGACCCCAAGGACTTCCGCTATCTCGGCAAGGGCCAGGTCTCGATCGTCGACCTGCACGACATCACCACCGGCAAGGCGCATTACGGCGCCGATGTCCGGCTGCCCGGCCTGAAATATGCCGTCATCGCCCGTCCGCCGGTCACCGGCGGCAAGCTCAAATCGTTCGACGACAGCGCGGCCAAGAAGGTGCCGGGCGTCGAGAAGGTGATGGAGGTCAAGGGCTGGCCCTGGCCGTCCAAGTTCCAGCCGCTCGGCGGCGTGGCCGTGATCGCGCGCAACACCGGAGCCGCGATCAAGGGCCGCGACGCGCTGAAGATCGTCTGGGACGACGGCGCCAACGCCAAATACGACTCCGTCACCTATCGTGCCTCGCTGGAGGAAGCCGCGCGAAAGCCCGGCCTCGTGGTGCGCAAGGAAGGCGACGCCGATGCGGCGCTGAAGAGCGCCGACAAGGTGATAACCGGCGAATATTATCTGCCGCATCTCGCCCATGTCAGCATGGAGCCGCCGGTCGCGGTTGCCGACGTCAAGGGCGACAAGGCCACGATCTGGGCGCCGGTGCAGAGCCCCGGCGGCACCCGCGAGGATGTCGCCAAGACGCTCGGCATCCCCGAGGACAATGTCACCGTCAACGTGACGCTGCTCGGCGGCGGCTTCGGCCGCAAGTCGAAATGCGACTTCGCGCTCGAGGCGGCATTGCTGTCGAAGGAGCTCGGCGCGCCGGTCAAGGTGCAGTGGACCCGTGAGGACGACGTCCATCACGACTTCCTGCACACGGTATCGGTGGAACGGATCGAGGCCGGTCTCGACAAGAGCGGCAAGGTGATTGCGTGGCGGCACCGCAGCGTGGCGCCAACGATCGCCTCGACCTTCGCCGCCGGCGCCAATCACGAGGCGCCGTTCGAGCTCGGCATGGGCCTGATCGACAACCCGTTCGAGATCGCCAACCTGCAGTGCGAGAACCCGGAAGCGGCCGCGTTCACGCGGATCGGCTGGTTCCGCTCGGTCTCCAACATCCCGCGCGCCTTCGCGGTGCAATCCATGGTCGGGGAAATCGCGCATGCAACGGGCCGCGACCAGAAGGAGATGCTGCTGGAGCTGATCGGAAGCCCGCGGATCGTCAACCTGTCCTCGGTGAAGGATCCCTGGAACTACGGCGAGCCCTATGACAGCTACCCGATCGACACCGCGCGCTTACGCAAGGTCGTCGAGCTGGTCGCCGAAAAGGGCGAGTGGGGCCGCAAGGTGCCGAAGGGCCACGGCCTCGGCATCGCGGTGCACCGCTCGTTCGTCAGCTACATCGCGACCATCGTCGAGGTGGCGGTCGACGACAAGGGCAAGTTCTCGGTGCCGCGGGTCGATACCGCGATCGATTGCGGTACCTATGTCAATCCGGAGCGGATCCACTCGCAGATCGAGGGTGCCGCGATCATGGGGCTGAGTCTGGCCAAATACGG
>NZ_JAQOSR010000332.1:0-3395 GCF_046718885.1 Bradyrhizobium sp. UFLA01-814
ATCCGGAACTGCGTGGGCACGTCGGCCGCTAAACCGCGAGATCCCATACATTGGAAACTAGACCAGCCACAGGTCCAGCCCGCAACGTTCGGCAACACTATAGCATAGCCCATGCTGACGCGCTGTTTGCTCTCGCTGCGCTCGATTTCCCTAAGTGCAATTTGGCGCACGCCTCCCAAAGAGCAACGATGCAATGACCCCGCTTGCCAAAAGGATCGCTACGGCACCGAGCGTAAGGAACATGCTGGTCGGTCCTTCAACGAGAACGTCTTTCAGCAGTAGCTTGATCCCGATCAGCACCAGGAGCAGCCCAAGCGAGGTTCTGAGATAGCGAAACCGATCGACGGCTCCGGCCAGCGCGAAATAGAGCGAACGCAAGCCGAGCAGCGCCATGATATTGCTCGTGAACACCAGGAACGAATCGCGCGTGATGGAAAAAATCGCCGGAATGGAATCCAGAGCGAAGATCAGATCAGACGCTTCGATCATGATCAATGCCAGCGCAAGCGGCGTAAGGGCCAGCTGCCCTCTTCGCCTCACGACAAATCGTTCACCCGCGAATTTCGGGAAGACAGGAAAGAAACGCCTTATCCATATTATGATCGGATTCTTTTCAATATCCGGGGGGTGTCCGACCAGTCCCATCCTGACACCGCTGACAATCAAGAACGCGCCGAAAATGTAGAGAATCCAGTCGACACGCTCGATTAACGCGGTGCCGGCAAGAATCATCGCGGCGCGCATGATTACTGCACCCAAGATTCCCCAATATAGTACGCGATGCTGAGACGCGATCGGAATGCGGAAGTACGAAAAAATCAAGGCGATGAAAAAGAGATTGTCCAGGCCGAGCGATTTTTCGATCAGGAAGCCTGTAAGGAATAGAACCGCGGCCGCTCGTCCGTCTGGTTCACTCCCGGCAAGATCAAGCCCGCACCAATGATTCTCATAGAGAAAAAAGATCACGACATTGAAAGCGAGAGCGACGGTGATCCACCCCGCGCTCAACATCAGCGCCTCCTTGAAGGCTATCGTGCGAGCCTCGCGATGAAGTACACCGAGATCCAATGCCACCAAGAAGAATACGAAAACAATGAATGCCACCCACAGCCACATCAGGAACTCTCCAGATTCCGAAGACTCTTAAGTGGTGGTGCCGCGCCTCCATTTTTTGCACTTACCGGACCAATCCTAAGGGGTCCCGTGCGCTCCGCATTGACAGAGGCCAAGTCGCGAAGGAACTCTGTGAGGGATGAGGCTGCCAGTCCCTGCCATGCTAACGAATTGACCCACGCGGCAGATGCCGCTCCTCCGATCGGCAGCCGCGGCTGCATTCAGACACGCTGCCGGCCAGGTCGAGGCTTTGCTGGTTTTCTCTCGCTGATCTCCTTCATGCGGCGGCCGGTAAGAACAGAGCGATCGAAACGTGCGCTCTCGATGTCCCACGACGGATCAGCGTACTCGTCGCGACTTTTGACGAGCAACCAATAGCCTCTTCGGCCAGAATTCGCGGATCGATGTTTGGTTTGGATTAACGTGAAACCGCCGCGCAGTTTTTCTCCCTGCAGCACAATGTGAACTTTGCCGCGAGCCAGTTGCTCCTCTGGCGGCTGATTTTCCGGTGGCTCATACGTTCCCAAGTCCCAGACCATCACGATCCCTGCTCCGTACTGGCCGGGCGGGATCACGCCTTCGAACTTCGCATATTCGAGCGGATGGTCCTCCGTCCTTACGGCCAAGCGCTTGTCTGCAGGGTTCATTGAAGGGCCTTTTGGCACTGCCCAGGATGCCAAAACCCCATTTACGGCGAGCCGGAAATCATAGTGAAGCCGGCTGGCAGCGTGTTTTTGAACCACAAAGGCACGCGTGCGACCGCGTCGCCGCACTCGCCCGACCGGTTCGGGCGTTTCCGTAAAGGCTCTTTTGCCTCGATATGCTGCGAGCGACACCTGTTGTCCTTTAGACCGATTTAGAGTTCCGCCGGCGGTATTTGGCGATGTCGCCTCATTGCACATCAGCCCTCACGCACGACATCCTCCGGCCGCTTGTCATCCCGCAAGCCAAGAAATCGAGGGTGTCTTAACTTACCTCCTACCGTCCACTCGGTGAATCCGATCTGCGCGACGAGCTCCGGCTTCACCCAATGCACGCCGCGCCGCGGCAACCCATCCTCGGCAAAGGGGGAACTCGGCGTCTCCAGCCGAGCGAGCATTTTGCCAAGACGCCGCAGCAGATCGTCGGCGAACCCCGTCCCTACTTTCCCGGCATACACGAGCTTTCCTCCGCGGTAGTAACCCAGCAGCAACGCTCCGAATCCGCCGCGGCTACCTCGTGGATCGGTGTAACCGCCAATGACGAACTCCTGTTCTCGCTTGCACTTGAATTTGAGCCAATCGCGCGTTCGCTTGGACACGTACACACTGTCCGCGTCCTTTGCGATGATACCTTCCCCTCCCGTCCGACACGCCTGTCGGTAGTAATCCTCGCCTTCAGTCGTGCGATGTTCCGTGAACCGCAAGGCGTCATGGAAGTCAAAGGCCTGGCGAAGTACCTGCTTTCGGTGCCGGAGCGGAACCCGCCGGATGTCGTACCGGTCCAGGTAGAGCAGGTCGAACATATAGAACCATACCGGCACCTTGCGAACCAGTTCAGTCGGCGGACGCACCACCTGCATGCGAGCTTGCAGCTTTGCGAAGCTAGTGATCTGGCCGTCGAACGCGACAATCTCACCATCCGCAATAAAGGACGTGGCTTCCTGCTGATGCATCGCCTGAACCACCTCGGGATATTTTGCATTCAGTCGAATTCGATTCCGCGAAAAGAGAGCGAGATCGCGACCTCGGCGAAAGGCGAGGCAGCGCTCCCCATCCCATTTCGGCTCAAATATCCATCCCTGTCGCGAGAAGACTTCATTCGTAAGCGTCGCCAACATGGGCGCAACCCATTCTGGCTGCGCGCGCTTTCGAAGCCGGGCCCTGGCGTCAGTGGGTAGTCGGTCGAGCAGATCGCAGCCGAACATGGGCGCTCACCTACCAACCGGAACGCGAGCGAAAGCCCCAGCGTTAGTACCACTCTGACCTCGAAAGAAGTTGCTCGACACCATCGTTTTGCCTCACCAGAACGGCTTCAACCGTCTAAAGCGACGAATACGCTTTCTGATTTTCGGATGGCGTTCAGCCAGAGCCCGCTCATGCCAACCTAGCACGATCCCTCCCGCACGATTGATCGCGCGAACATCCCGGTTCGTTGCGTTACCAATCTGATCAACGAGATCGTGGGCGACGCGCACGTCATTTGTATAGCCGAGATCGTCCTGCAAAGACTTCAAATATCCAACGAACGTTCGAATTCTGGCCCTGCTAAACAGGCTTCCCAGAAATTCGACGATGTAGTGC
>NZ_JAQOSR010000333.1:0-3219 GCF_046718885.1 Bradyrhizobium sp. UFLA01-814
CTCGGCGGAGATGTGATTAGCCCGGCATCGCGGACGCGGAGATGCCTAACAGACCCTCACACTCTGCTGGACATACGCGTAACCGTTCCACACGTTTCGCGTCTGATAGCAGGAGTTATAGGCCGTCGCGGCTCCGATGGCTGCGCCAGTCGCCAAACCGGCCGCGGCAGCTCCGGGGCCCCAACCGCCTCGATAGTAACCGCCACCGCGGTAATAGCCGCCGCCGGCCCAACGCGCGCGGCCGCCGTGCCAGCCGCCGGCATGCCATCGCGTGCCGCCGCCGTGCCAACCAGGCCGCATGCCTCCGCCGTGGAAGTGAGCCGATCGAGCGCCGGCTCCTCCGCGCCGGGCCTGTGCGTCATAAGGAAGTATCATTGCTGCCGATGCGATGAAGCTGAGAACCAGCAAAGCCTTGGTTGGTCGCATGTCCGGACTCCTTGCAAGGGTGTCCCGATCAATCCCGCTGAACGTGCTTCGTTCCGTTGGTTCAACTGCGTGCCACGCTGGCACGAAATGCATAAGGCGGTGGTTGCAGCAGAGCACGGCAGCAGGCCTCGCAAGCGCGAAGTGGGAACCTCGCCGATTGCCAGCTCGTTTGGCCTGGCGGTGCTTTTCCGGAGTGGCCAATTGACACTGTACTGTGCGAGCAATTCCGCGCCTGAAGGAGGCTTCAAGCATGGCCAGGAAATTCAAGGTCGGCGATCACGTCAGCTGGAATTCCGAGGCCGGCCGCGTCTCGGGCACCATCATCGCGGTTCACACCAGCGATTTCGACTACAAGGGGCACACGCACCGCGCCTCGGAGGCCGATCCGCAATACGAGATCAAGAGCGACAAGACCGATCACGTCGCGGCCCATAAGGGCAGCGCGCTGCATCATGCCTAGCAAAGACGTGGCGCTTCCGTTCTTCACGGTCGGTCATTCCACCCGCAGCCTCGAGGATTTCATCGCTCTCCTCGGCGCGGCCGCGATCGAGCGCATCGTCGACATCCGAACGGTGCCGCGGTCGCGAACCAATCCGCAGTTCAACAAGGATACGCTGCCCAAGCCGCTCAAGGCCGCGGGCATCTCGTATGAGCATCTGGCCGATCTCGGCGGGCTCCGCGGCAAGGCGCGAAGCGTGCCGCCGTCCGTCAATGGGTTCTGGAGCAACGAGAGTTTTCATAACTACGCCGACTATGCGTTGTCGCCGCAGTTTCATGCGGCGCTCCAGCATCTGCGCGACGAAGGGCGCCGGCAACGCTGTGCGATGATGTGCTCGGAAGCGGTGTGGTGGCGCTGCCACCGCCGCATCGTCGCCGACTATCTCATTGCGTCCGGCGAGACCGTCGTCCACATCATGGGGGAGGGGCGCCTCGAGCCCGCCCGCCTCACCGAAGGCGCCGTCGTCCAGGGCGACGGCACGGTGGCCTATCCGGCGACGGGTGAACTGGATTTATGAAAGGGGCGAGGCTTGCGGCTGCACCATCGCGCCGCGCCCACTCACTCCACGCTGCGCTTCCAATAGCCGGTGCCGAGCTTGCCGGTGATCACGGCAATGGCGTCGCGGATCTCGTAGGAGCCGCCGTCGCTGTAGTTCCTCAGTCCTCGCAGAGCATGCAGCGTCCAGCGGCCGTTAGCGAAGCTGACGGTGCCTTCGTGCGGGCGCGCGGCGCGCGAAGGCTCGGCGTGGAATTGATAGGTGCCGTCGGCCATGATCCGCCAGATCCAGCGCGACTGGCCGCGACCATCCGGCACCATGATCTCCCAGGTGCCGACCAGCGCGGGATCGATCGCGCCGGCCGACGTCGTCGATGGCGCAGACAATGCGGCGGCTGCCGGCGCAGCGTTCGCCTGCTTCGCGGCGGCGTCGTCGGCCGGCGGCGCGGCCACGAGATAGATCGCCTTGCGCGACAGCGAGCCGTACACAAACGGCTGCTGCGCGTTGCGCGTCGCCTCCATCACGTCGTCGCGGACGTTGCGGAACATGAAGGTGACCTCGACGCCCGGCGTCTCGATGTTGCGGAGCAGCGCCGCGGCGAACGGGCTGTTGCGGCCGTCGCCGTCGAGCGCAATGGTGCCGTCGCGCGCGGCATAGGCGACCAGCACATTGCCGACCGGCTCGATGCGGCCGAGCCCGCTGCTGGCAGCGGCGCGGGCGGCGAGCGAGCGGCTCATCTTCGCCGCGAACGGATTGTTGCGGCAGGCATCGAGGATGACGAGGCCGAGACTTCCGGTGTTGGAGACCTGCAGCATCACGCTTTGCAGGCTGATCGCTTCATTGGCGGCGTCGGTATCGCGCTTCAGTTCGGCATCGATCGGGATCAGCCAGTTGTCGCCGTTGATCTCCATGCCATGGCCGGCGAAGTACACCGCCGCCATGTCGGCGCCGGCGGCATTGCGCCCGAATGCGATCAGCCCGCGCCGCATCTCGTCGAAGCCTGCATTGGTGATGAGCGTCACGGCAAAGCCGAGGCGCTTCAGCGCGGCGGCGATATCGCCGGCATCATTCGGCGGATTGGACAGCGCCGGCACGCTTTTGTAGGTGCCGTTGCCGATCACCAGCGCCACCCGCTTGCCGTCGGCTGCAGCCGGCGCGGCGAAGCCTGCAAGCGCCGCGGCAACGGCCAGTCCCGAGACAAACGCGCGGCGGTTCATGCTGGCCCCGATCGGAGGTGACGGGTGCAGCGTATCGCAGCCGTCGCGAGGTGGCCACGGAAATGGCAATCAAGCGTAGCCCGGATGAGCTCCGCGATATCCGGGGAAGACCGTTGGTGCGGGCCCCGCATGTCGCTGTGCTCATGCGGGCTACTAGCTGCGCGTGGATCGGGCCGCCTGCTTCGGCGTCCAGACGCCGGCGGGCACCGGCTCGGCCGGCAACAAACTGGCGCCGGCGGCGCCCGCGATCGACATCGTGATCTCGTGGATGTCCTGCACCGACCGCTGCATCGAGAAGCGCGGATAGAGCTCGCGCAAGGTGGTCGCGGCCGCCGCTTGCGCCGCTGAGGGATCGGCCAGCACGGCCTCGACGGCGGCGGCGATGCTCATCGTGTCCTGGCCGAAGCTGAAGCGGGCGAGATGCGGCATCTCCGCGGCCGAGAAGCGGTTGGCGTCGAACACCGGCACGGTGCCGGCGCCGAGCGCGAAGAACACCCGGTCATGCACCGACAGATCGATATTGGGATTGAGCGAGACCGCGGCGAGGTAACTGCCGAGGCCTTCGCGCATCGCATCGAAGG
>NZ_JAQOSR010000334.1:0-1932 GCF_046718885.1 Bradyrhizobium sp. UFLA01-814
GTAAGCGTGGCGCCGAGGCCCTTTGGATTTTTTGTGCGGAGTCTTGAGAGCACCGTTAGAAGAGTCATCTTCTGCAAGGGTGCTCATAATGGACGACCATTCTGACGACATAAGACGACCGTTGTCACCGCGTATTGAAGTGTTCGCAGGCGCAGGTCGCAAGCGCTGGCCGGATGATTTGAAGGCGCAGATTGCTGCGGAAAGCCTCGAGCCGGGGGCGGTTGTCACGGACGTCGCCCGTCGCCATGGTTGCCGGCCCCAGCAGGTGCATGACTGGCGGCGCCGGGCGCGTTTGGGCCAGTTGGTATTGCCGGCGTCGGCGGACACGCTGTCGTTCGTGCCGGTGATGTCGGAATCGGCGTTGCCTGCGGCCGCAGACCCCTCCGGGTCGCCTGAAGCCGCCGTTGTGACGGTTGAGTTCCAGGGCGCGCGCGTGGAGGTGCGCGGGGCGCCTGGCCTTGCTGTATTGAGCGATGTGTTCATTGCGCTCCGACGGACACGTTCATGCTGACGCCACCCGCGAGCCTCATGATCTACGTGGCGACGCAACCTGTCGACTTCAGGAAGGGAGCGGAAGGCTTGGCGCTGCTGGCGAAGGAGACGCTGGGCCATGACCCGATGAAGGGCGTGGCGGTGGTGTTCCGTGCGAAGCGCGCCGATCGGGTGAAGATCGTCGTCTGGGACGGCAGCGGCCTTGTGATGTATTGGAAGCGGCTCGATGGCAGCGGCTTCAAATGGCCACCCATCGTGGCCGGTGTGATGCGGATGAATGCGGCCCAGCTGTCAGCACTGGTAGCCGGCATGGATTGGACGCGCATGCACGCGCCTCGAATCCCGCAGCCGAAAGCGCTTGCGTAAAAATGCAAATCATCGCTGCATCGTGACGCGAAGCATGGCAAGCTCGGGCCAATGAGTGATTTGCCCGATGAGCTGCCGAGCGATCCAGCCGAGTTGCGTGTCTTTGCCGCGGCTCTGCTGGATCGCTGCGCCCGGCTCGAGCGGTTGCTCAAGCTTGCAAAAGATGCGCAGTTCGGTCGGTCCTCGGAAAAGCTGGATGCTGATCAGCTACAGCTTGTTCTGGAGGACATCGAAGAGGCGGTCGCAGCTCTCGAAGCAGCCGAGGATCGCGTCAATCCCAGAACCTCCGAGAAGAGAGCGGCCGAGCGTAGAGCCAACCGTGGTCAGCTTCCGGAGCATTTGCCGCGCATCGTCGAGACCCTGATGCCCGCTGCAACCTGCTGTCCGTCCTGCAAAGGCCATCTCTTTGAGATCGGCCACGATGAGAGCCAGAGGCTGGACGTCGTGCCGGCGCAGTATCGCGTCATCGTCACCCGCCGGCCCAAGCTGGCCTGCCGCGCCTGTCATGGCGTCGTCCTCCAGCACGCCGCGCCCGAGCGACTGATCAGGGGAGGATTGCCTACAGAGCGACTGGTCGCGCATGTCATCGATGCCAAGTATCATTGGCATTTGCCGCTTTACCGCCAGGCGCAGATGCTGGCGACGCACGGTATCGCCATCGACCGTTCCACGCTCGCCTTCTGGGTCGGCTATGCCGCCCAGGAATTGAAGCCCTTGTGGCATCGTCTGCGCCAGCTTCTGCTGGCCTCCTCGAAGCTCTGTGTCGATGAGACCCCGGCGCCGGTGCTGGATCCGGGGCGCGGCAGAACAAAAACCGGCTACTTCTGGGCGCTGTCACGCGATGACAGGCCTTGGGCCGGACCTGATCCGCCTGGGGTGGTCTATGCCTATGCACCGGGCCGCGGCGCCGTTCATGGCTTGCGGCTGCTTGAGGGCTATCGCGGCATCATCCACTGCGACGGCTATCAGGCTTACAAGACCATGACCCGAGAGACGCGTGCGGACGCCCTGTCCGGGACGCTCGCCTTCTGCTGGTCGCATCTGCGGCGCCAGTTTGTGAAGATCGAGCGGGAG
>NZ_JAQOSR010000334.1:2028-3214 GCF_046718885.1 Bradyrhizobium sp. UFLA01-814
GAGGCTGCGCCGGCGCCAGCTCCGGTTGCCCGCGAGGCCCTCGAGCGCATCGCCCAGCTTTACGCGGTCGAGAAGGCATTCCGCGGCCGATCTGCGGACGAGCGCCGCGCGGGGCGACAAGCGCATGCCCGGCCTCTGGCTACAGCCCTGAAGCAGTGGTTTGAGGCCAAGCTTGCTCACCTTGCGCAGAAGAGCGACACGGCGAAGGCCCTGCGTTACGCGCTGCGTCATTGGGACGGCCTAACGTTCTACCTTGATGACGGGCGCATCGAGATGGACACAAATGCGGTCGAGCGAGCGATGCGACCGATCAAGCTCAATGCCAAGAACTCCCTTTTTGCCGGTTGCGACGAAGGTGCCGAGAATTGGGCATTGCTGGCTACGCTCATTGAGACCTGTAAGCTCAATGGCGTCAGTGCCGAGCACTGGCTCGCTGACGTTCTCGCCAAGCTCGTCAATGGTTGGCCTGCGGCGCAACTGGACGAACTGCTTCCCTGGGCGTCGACCTATACGATGCATACACACGATCCGAGGCTGGCGGCATGAGCCTGAACACGACCGCGGTCCGGATCAAGGTGACCCTCAAGGATGTGAAGCCGGAGGTGATGCGTCGCCTTGTCGTACCCGTCACCCTGCGCCTTGATCGGTTGCATCTGACGCTTCAGGAGGCATTCGGCTGGACGAACAGTCACCTCTTCGAGTTCTTCGCTGATGAGGTCCGTTGGGGGATTCCTGATCCCCACAACGATTACGGCCACCAGCCCATGGACGCCCGCAAAGCGCGGCTTTGCGATATCGTTCGAGAGACCGGCGCCAAGACGATCCACTATCTCTATGACTTCGGCGACAGCTGGGACCATGTGATCAAGCTCGAAAAATGGTTCGAGAACACCACGACGGAGGGGCTTCCCTTCCTGCTCGAGGCCGCCGGTCGTTGTCCTCCGGAAGACGTTGGCGGTGCGCCAGGCTATGCCGAATACCTCGCCGCCATCAGCGACCCCGGCCATCCCGAGCACGAACACATGCGCCTCTGGGGCCCCGAGCGGTTCGATCCCAACGTCGTCGACCGGAAGGCGCTCGAAGCCGCCGTCAACGCGTTGTCCGACACATGGATATCGCGGCGACGCGCCACGCGAACAAAATAGGCGTCAAGCGCCATTCAAAAGGGCCGCAGAGCTACGCTTAC
>NZ_JAQOSR010000335.1:0-3089 GCF_046718885.1 Bradyrhizobium sp. UFLA01-814
GGACGAGCACATCGAGGCCGATGCTTTCCTGCCAGCGCACAGTGCGTGCCGTCTGGTTCTGCAGAAAGGTCTTGTAGGCGGTGTCACTCAGATCTCCCTTGGCATGCGAGGCGCGGGCCTTCCTGATTTCCGGGGTCTGCGGGAAAGAGCCGATTGTCGTCGTGGGGAAATCTGGCAGGTTGAAGCGCGCATGCTGCACCTCGGCTCGCTTCTCGAACCGACTGACGCGCCGGCGCATGGCCTCGTCGATCCCGGCGATACGGCTTGCCACCTTCGCGTCGTGAATGCGCGGCGAGGTCTTGCGCGCTAGCGCGGCGGCGTCGGATGCCTCCAAGTCCTTTGTGATCGACCGGCGCCCGCTTGCAAGTGCCGTGCTGAGCGCGGCCAGCTCCTCGATCTTCTGCACGGAGAAGGCCAGCCAGCTCTTTACCTCGGCGTCGAGCTTGGCTTCCAGGGCGAGATCAATTGGTACATGCAGCAGGGAGCAAGAGGGTGCGATCTGCACACGGTCGTTGCCGAGCTTTGCGACGACTGGCTCAAGCCGGTCGAGGATTCTGCTCAGATCCGCACGCCAGATATTGCGGCCGTCGAGCACACCGAGCGAGACGACGCGGTCGGCGGGCAGGCGGGCGAGGTCGTCGAGCTGCTCGGGCGCGCGCACCAGGTCGAAATGCAGTCCCGTCACAGGAAGCGCGAACGCCGTGTCGCGGTTCTGGCCGAGGCCGCCGAAATAGCTCGCCAGCATGATCTTGATCTTCGGCACTGCCCTGGCGATTTCGGCGTAGGCACGCCGCAGCGCGTCCTGAGCCGCCTCGTCGAGATCCTGCACCAGACAGGGCTCGTCAATCTGAACCCATTCTGCGCCGCGGCTGGCAAGCTCCCGCAGCACCTCGGCATAGACCGGCAGCAGCCGGTCCAGCAGCGACAGCGGCTCGAAGCCGGCATCCTTGCTTTTGGCGAGCTTGAGGAAGGTGACCGGACCGACCAGCACGGGTCTGGTCTGGTAGCCCAGCGCCTTGGCTTCCTCATATTCCTCGATCGGCTTGCGCGAGACGAGGCGGAATTGCTGATCCTTCGCAAGTTCTGGAACCATATAGTGATAGTTGGTGTCGAACCACTTGGTCATTTCTTGCGCCGGCAGGCTTTGGCCATGATGGGCGTTGCCGCGGGGCGCACCGTGCGAGTTGTCTTGGACATCACCCTGGCTGCCGCGCGCCATCGCAAAATAGGTCGCAAGCGATATTGGGCCGCTGGTCCAGCCATAGATAGCGGGGATCGCACCAACCATCACCGAGGTGTCGAGCACCTGGTCGTAGAACGAGAAATCGTTCGACGGAATTACCGATACACCGAGCTTTTTCTGCCGCGCCCAGTTGGCGGTACGCAATCCGATCCCGGCTTCGATCAATGCCTTCTCGTCCGATGTGCCGGACCAGAAGCTTTCGAGCGCAAGCTTGAGCTCGCGGCGTGGACCGATGCGCGGCGTACCAAGAGTTGCGACCGCAAGTGAGGAGATAGAGGACATTGGCTTAACCCCAAAGTTGGGGGCAAAGGCCGTAGTGACACGTCTGGACTCCGCAAGGCGCGTTGAGGGGCGAGCGGGTCGCAACCGCACCACCGGGACACCCCGCCCGTGGACGTTTATGTTGCCGAGGCAGGTCTCCTGGCTCGCGGGTCCTAGCTATCGTCCGGCCTTCCCGAAGCTCGCGCTTCAGTGGCTGAAATGGACGATGGCTCGCCGCTTACAGTTGCGGGGGCAGCGCCGGTATTGCATCGTTCCGAAGAACCTGCGCACCGGCTTCCCTCTTAGCTCCAGGTCAATCGGGATCTGGAGAACCTCAACGGTTTCGATTACCTGCAAGGGAGGGACTGCGTCAACCCTCAGAAATTATGGTCGCTGCGGCATCCCGAAGGGAATGATGCTCTGTACGGACGAGAATAGAGTGACTTGTAGTGGCAACTCAATGATTGCGTAGAATTCTGCGCCCATCTGGATGCTTTCGACAACCATGTGCGCGTTGTCATCCGTGAAATGGCGGAATAACGTCTGATTGCGCCTTGCTGGCAACCCAACGCGGACGCTGGCCAATGACCATCGCGCAGCCGCGCAGCCGATGGCCTCAAACTCAGCGGCCGTGAAGAAAGGGCCCTATCCTGCCGATGTCGGAGGCCGTGATGGAGTGCCTACCGGCGCCGGCGGCCCTCTCGCTCTTCAGTGTGACAGCCGGAGCAGCTTATTCCGAGCGGAACTAGAAATTCGGGTCGAAGTGCTCGGAGACGCTGTCGACCATGAGGCAGAGCATCCGCGCAGGCTTATGTTCCACGAAATGGCGTTCGAGCCGTTTGCGGCTGGTGCCCTTCAGATCTCACGTCCCAGGAGGCGGATATTCACTTCGAGGTCACGGTCCAGTTGTTGAAATTGAAATTCATCCCCCCGGGAGAGGAGGTGATCTCGACGCCGTATTGCACGCTACCGACGTTTATGTCGCCGAAATAGCCCGTCGACTTGATCCACTGCAGGATACTCTTGATGTCCACTGTCCCGCTGTTGGTCTTCGAAGTGCACAGGAGTGAGATGACTTTGTGACCATTGAAGCCTTCAAACACGTTCCAAGTCGCCCCGCCTGCATGGATATTGCGATAAACCGGGATCGCCGCCCCGGAAGAGTCATAGTGATATGAAATCGGCTTTACGTTGCCGCTGCCGTCTGGGTTTCCGGTGTAGTTTGTCCAGAGCATAATCTCCTGCTGTTTTGAGCTGTCCCAGATATCGTAGGCGACGTCCCAAGCGCCACCAGCAGGAACAACCTGGTTGAAGCTCGAGCTTAGAGTGTTGATTGAACTGAGCGGTTTCCCGATATTGAATGACTCGTGCGGATAGCTCTTGATGCCTTTCGAATTAGGCTGGTTCGACCACACGCCCCACCGGTTGGCTTCATACACCGAAATCGTCTGAGGCCCAGCGCCAGCGCCCCATATGTCGTTGTTCCAGGAGTATCCATTGCGTGAGAAGTTCCCGTACGGAGCACTCGAACTCCAAATCGGAGTCTTTGCCGATACAGGCGCGGCGGACGATGACCTGACTTGAT
>NZ_JAQOSR010000336.1:0-3084 GCF_046718885.1 Bradyrhizobium sp. UFLA01-814
GTGGATAATAGAGTGAGGCCGAATTGATCGTGGAGCGAGAGCCGAAGCGATCGTCGAAGTTCAGCGACGCGGTGGTGTTGGCGAGCGCCGGACCGTGAAGCCATGCGGTGGGGTCGATGCCGACCATCCAGGCGGCAAGGCCAGACGACAGGGCAAGCGCGCTCACGGCAAACGCCGTGCTGCCCACCAGAGACATGCCGCGGCTCGACTTGCGCCGGGCAGGTTTCGTCGTTCGTTGACCCATCAATCCCCAAGTTCGGTGCTCTGGGGCCTGTTACCCGGCCCACCGGGATTCACCGATCACTCATCATATCAGGGAATTAGAGTAAGGCATAATCGAGACAAAACGGACAACGAGAGGTTTTTTAAACGTTTTTCGGATTGAAAGTGCCGGAGAATCAGCCTCGGGCGGGCTGAATTGACCGAAAAGGTCCCGATTCGGGACGATCTCGGCAGATCAGGCGATCTTTTCTTCCCAGAGGGTGAGCACCGGGACCGGCTTCCCGATGGCGTAACCCTGGGCGTAGTCGACCCCGATCTGGCGCAGCTCGTCCAGGATCGCGAGGTTCTCGACGAATTCCGCGACCACCTGCTTCTGCATGATCTTCGCGGTCTTGGTGATCATCTCGACCATCGCCCGATCGACCTTGCTGTTCAGGATCTCCTTCACGAACGAACCGTCGATCTTGATGATGTCGACCGGCAGGTGCTTCAGATAGGCGATCGAGGACATGCCGGTGCCGAAATCGTCGAGCGAGAAGCTGCAGCCGATCTCGCGCAGCCGCGCGATGAACTTCTGCGCCTCGTCGAGGTTCGAGATTGCGCTGGTCTCGGTGATCTCGAAACACACCGATGCCGGCGAAACGTCAAGCTGTGCGAACAGCCCGGCGACGAAGTCGACGAAGTCGCTGTCGCCGATGGTGGCGCCGGACAGGTTGATGGCGTAGCTGGCAATCTTGCGCGGCTGGTGCTTGCGCTCGGCGATGATCTCGAAGGCGCGGCGAACCACCCAGCGGTCGATCAGCGGCATCAGCCCGTAGCGTTCGGCGGCGGGCAGGAAACTGCCGGGCGGCACCAGCGCGCCGCTCTCGTCACGCAAGCGCAGCAAGAGCTCGCGCCGGTCGTTGCCTTTCAGCGCGCCGTTCACCGGGCGGATCTCCTGCTCGTAGAGGCAGAAGCGCTCCTCGTCCAATCCCTTCCGAATGCGATTGACCCAGCTCATCTCGGCAACGCGCACGGCCATGCCGGTGTCGGACGGACGGTGCTCCTGGACGCGGTTGCGTCCCTTGTCCTTGGCAAGGAAACAGGCGACGTCGGCAAGCCGCAACGCGTCCTGCACGCCGGCGCTGTCGGCCAGCCCGACCAGGCCGATGCTCGTGCTGATCCGGAAGCTCGACCCCTCATAAACGAAGTTCGACTGCTCGATCACCGCCCTGATCCGCTCCGCAACGTCGGCAGCGACGTCGTGCGTCGCGGAGCCGTCGTCACGCAGCAGAATGCCGAACTCGTCGCCGCCAAGACGCGCGACAAGGCCGCTGCCGCCGACTTCGGCCGCGAGCAGCCTCGCCACCTGCTTCAGCAACCGGTC
Organism: Bradyrhizobium sp. UFLA01-814; assembly: GCF_046718885.1. Taxonomy (NCBI): domain Bacteria; kingdom Pseudomonadati; phylum Pseudomonadota; class Alphaproteobacteria; order Hyphomicrobiales; family Nitrobacteraceae; genus Bradyrhizobium; species Bradyrhizobium sp. UFLA01-814. Next base: position 1,589 of record NZ_JAQOSR010000336.1, read on the forward strand.
GCCCGCCATGTGGCCGCAGGTGTCGTTGACGATCTTGAACTGATCGAGATCGATCAGCATCAGGTCGGCGCCCATGGCAGGCGAGCCCAACATCGCCTTGTGCAGTTCGAACTCGAACTGCCGCCGGTTGGCAAGGCCGGTGAGCGCGTCATGCGAGGCAGCCCACGCCAATTCCTCGACCAGCCGCCGTTCGGCGGTCATGTCGTGAATGATCATGACGCGGCCCGCCGGTTCTCCGGCATGCACGATCGGGGTCTCGACCACCGAGACCGGTACGCTGGAATGGTCCGGCCGCACCAGGAGCTGCGGCCGGCTGTCGTCGTCGGCGTCGAACGATCCGCGCACCGGCTGCTCGGCAATGCTGAACAGCGACGCCAGCGGCCGTCCCGTCACCTCCTGCCCTGCCGCGATGAGCCGCTGCGCGGCGGCGTTCATGTAGTCGACCCGATCGTCCTGCGTCGTCACGATGACGGCATCGCCGATCGATGCCAGCGTAAGCTGGGCGCGCTCCTTCTCGACCGCGAGCGCGGTCTCGGCGAGCCAGCGCCGCCACAGCATCCGCCTCGTGTGGACCAGCACGATGCCGGCAAGGCAAGCCGTGATCACGAGGTTGACCAGCAGCAGCAGCGCGGAGACCTGGCGCGACGCCTTGCCGAGATGATCGGAGAAATCGACGGCGAGCGTGCTCAGCGCGGCATCCACCGCACCGATCCGCTCGGCCCAGTGCCTGATGGTCGCAGCCGACGGATCGTGCAGCGCGACGTCGTTCGCGGCCTCGTTCCGGATTTCAATCAGCTGATCGAGCAACACATCCGAATTGCGCCATGCCGTCACCGCGCCGGCCACGTGGTGCATCTTGCGGAAATATTTGAACAGCCAGATCAGGCCGCCGATGTCGTCATCATGATTGCCCGCCCTGACGAAGCCGGCCCTCGCCGCGGCGTCATTGTCGCCGGGCGATTCCAGGGCGAGCCGCGCTGTGCGATCGGCCAGCGGCACCGCGATCGCGGCATCGAACTTCTGCAGATAGAGCGGCGCGCCGGTGCTGACATAGGTCTGGAGGTCGTGAATGGCATCCTTCTGTCCCTTCGACCACATGCTTTCGCCGGCCACATAGGCCCTGACGGCAGACATCACCTGCAGGCTGCCGGCAGACAGGCCGCCCAGCAGCAACACGATGGCCAGCAGAGGTCCCACCACCCGCCACAATGACCAGCTTCGAAACGAAAAGAACATGCCCAATGCGCCCGACCCTGAAATTCATCGGGTAAGCGTAGGAACCGTGACTTAACCTCACGTTGCAAAACGCGATGAGTTTGAAACGACTCGGCCGCAGCACAATTGCGTCAAACTTTACCCATCCCGGACAACCCCAGGGCAATCGCATATGGAAAGAAATCTGTCGGGCAGCGTCCTCGCGGCCATCCTTCGAGACGCCCGCCTTCGGCGGGCTCCTCAGGATGAGGTCTTGTTTTGCGGCACAATAGTAGACCCTC
>NZ_JAQOSR010000337.1:0-2976 GCF_046718885.1 Bradyrhizobium sp. UFLA01-814
GCCGCTTGCGGCGCGTCTCGAACCACGAGGCCAAGCACTTGCGCGGTCGCCAAGGGGCATATGCGATAGCCCTGCCCGCAAGCGGGAAAGGCAAGAAACCATCACGCATAGCGCGCCGCGCCCATGCAGAGCGCGGTGATGGCGAGCAGCCCGGCGGCGATGCGCTGGGCGACCGCCAGGCGCGAGCGCGCGGCTGAGGTATCGCCGGCATCATTGCGCAGCTGCCGGACCGCGCCGCCGCCGACGATGATCTGCACGGCGATCGCGGCCAGTGCTGCGATCGCGCCACCGGCCAAAATCTGCTCCGACAGCCCGAACGAGCCTTCATGGACCAGGCGCCAGAGCGTGGCGCCGGTCACGATCGCGACCGTCGCGGCGCCGATTTGCGGAAACAGCAGCTTTTCGCCGCCGAGGCCGCCGGTGCGCGCCAGGGTGAAGCTCGAGCCGGCCCAAAACACCGATGACAGGACGTGAAGGGACAGCGCTATGATGAGGGCGGTCTGCATGATGTCGCTCCGGATGGGCATTGAAATTAGATATACATAATGTATAGTCAATCTGACGAAAGCAAGGCAAACCGATGCCGCCGCGCAGCTATGTGAGCCCGGCGCGTAGCGCCGCCGCCGCCGAAACCCGCGAGCGCGTGATCGAGGCCGCCTCGCGCACATTGCGCGACGAGAGCATCGCGCGCTTCTCGCTGGATACGGTGGCGAAGGCGGCCGGCGTGACCCGGCTGACCGTCTACAACCAGTTCGGCTCGCGGCGCGGGCTGCTCGAGGCGGTGTTCGACGAGATCGCGCGCCATGGCGGGCTGCACCAGCTCGCCGACGCCATGACGATGGCCGATCCGCGCGCCGCGCTCGACCGGATGGTGGAGATCTTCTGCGGATTCTGGAGCCGGGATTCCGCGGTCGGCCGGCTGCACGACGCGATGGCGACCGATCCCGAATTCGCCGAGGCCGTGCGCGAGCGCAACGAGCGCCGCCGCCGCGGCGTCACCGCATTGATCGACCGGATCGCGGGCAAGCATGCATCGCCGCAGGCCCGCAAGGACGCCGTCGACCTGATCTTCGCGCTGACGAGCTATCCGACCTTCGCCTCGCTGAGCGCGGGGCGGTCGGGGGATGAGGTCTGCCGTGTCGTGCAGAGCGCCTGCCACGCGGCGCTTGCTGACTTATCAAACCCGTCATCCTGAGAGAATGTGCATGTATTCAGCGTCGTCCTGGCGAAAGCCAGGACCCATTACCCCAACCGCTTGTTGTTGTGCGACGCTGGAGCCACGATCGCACTCTCAATCAAATTCGGTGGTTATGGGTCCTGGCTTTCGCCAGGACGACGGCGGGGGGAGGCCGCTCGCTACAATTCTCACCCCGTCATCCTGAGGCGCGAGCCTTGCGGCGCAATTGCGCCGCTGGGCGAGCCTCGAAGGATGAATCGGCCACAGTCGGGCCGTCGACCCTTCGAGACGCGCTTCGCGCTCCTCAGGGTGACGGGAAAAGAGAAGTACCTCACCCCACCTTGAACTTGCTGTAGGCCTCGCGCGTCGCGATGATGACGTGCGCCTCGCAGCCGTTGCGGCGATGCGGGTCGCAGCGGTCTTCGTAGTCGGCCGAGGTCATCATGTCGATGAAGGCGGCGACGCTCGGGTAGTAGACCAGCGCGAGGTAATCCCAGCGCTGGCCGGCCGGCTCGCCCAGCGCGACAGTCTCGGCGCTGCCGGTCCACAGCAGCGTGCCGCCGCGCGCCTTGATCATGGGTACGGTGAGCGCGCTGTAGCGCAAATAGGCATCCCAGCCCGAGCCGTCGCCGTCGAGCGACCGTGCGCGAAACCGCATCAGATTGACCATCACGACCGGCGCCTCGCGGTCCAGCTCGTTCAAGCCTTTGACGTTCAAGAGATCGACACCCATCACCCGCTCCCGCCCACGGCACATCGGTCCAGCCGCAACGATTATGTCACATCGCGGGACTAGCCTGAAATACCGCCGGGCCGTAAGCTCAGGCCAGCTCTCGGAGGTCAAGGCCGTGATGACCCTTCCAGAACTAGCGGCCGACGCGCTCGGCAAATTCCTCGGTGAGTACATGCAGCGCCGGTTCGGCTCTTCGCAGACCCAGCTGGTCGAAATGGTGCCCTCGATCGCGCGGATCGCGCTCGAATGCATCGGCAACAGCGACGCGCTCTATCACAATGTCGAGCACACCATGCTGGTGACGCTGGCCGGCCACGACATCCTGCGCGGCCGCGCGCTGCACTCGCACATGAGCGCCGAGGATTATGCCCACGTCATCGTCGCCTGCCTCACCCATGACATCGGCTATGTGCGCGGGCTGTTCGAGGCCGACGGCCAGGACGGCTATCTGGTCGCTGCCGACGGCCGCAAGATCATCCTGCCGCGCGGCTCGTCGGATGCGGCGCTGATGTCCTATCACGTCGACCGCTCCAAGATCTTCGTGATGGAGCGGCTCAAGGGCGTCACTCTGCTCGACAAGGAACGCATCGCGCGCGCCATCGAGGGCACGCGCTTTCCGCTCAGCGCCCCTGACGACGATGAGGATTTCGGCGAGGAGGCCACCTTGCTGCGGGCCGCCGATTTGATCGGGCAGCTCGGCGATCCCCACTACATCCGCAAGGCCAACGCGCTGTACCTCGAATTCGAGGAGGCCGGACTGAACCGCCAGCTCGGCTACAATTCGCCGGCCGATCTCGTCGACCTCTATCCGCGGTTCTACTGGGACAGCGTCGCACCGCACGTGCAGAAGGCGATCCGCCACCTCAACATCACCTCGAGCGGACGGCAATGGATCGCCAATCTCTACAGCAACGTGTTTCGCGCCGAGCGCGACATCTCGCTGTCGGGACCGCAGAAATAGGCGGGGATGCAGCGCAATCTCTCCCCTCGTCGTCCCGGCGAAAGCCGGCAACTGTTATGTCGGTTTGGTCTGTAGGTACGGCTTTCGGTCTCGCATCATGGCATT
>NZ_JAQOSR010000338.1:0-2916 GCF_046718885.1 Bradyrhizobium sp. UFLA01-814
CCTTACAAAAGCTCGACATCAGGGCGACTGGCGCGGGGCGCAACGATCGCGAAGCCAGCGCTCCGGCCGTGCTCAATCTTGCCTATGCCCGGCTTCTGATCTTTTCGTTCGGCTCGACATCGAGCGGCATTCCCGTGGAATGGGCCGCAACCGAGGACGCTCCGGGCGTCAACCTGCTGCCTGACCTGTCCGAAACGAGCGCCTCAGAGGTTGCCGATCGAATCGTGGCGCTCAAGAGGCCGGGTGATCTGGTCGTCGTTTCGATCCATTGGGGATCCAATTGGGGATATTACATTCCGGACGAACAGATGGTCTTTGCCCGAACACTCATCGACAAGGCGAACGTGTCGATCGTTCATGGGCATTCGTCGCACTATCCGAGAGCGATCGAAATCTATCGGGATCGTCTCATTCTGTATGGCTGCGGAGATTTTCTGAACGACTATGAGGGGATTCAAGGTTACGAGCGCTACCGGGACGACCTGGTGTTGATGTATTTTGCTGACTTGGATGCGACCGACGGCCGTCTTCACGCGCTCAACTTGATTCCGCTCCAGATCAGGAACTTCCGTCTCTCCATTCCGGCGCGGCGGGATATCGAATGGATCCAGCGGACACTGGATCGGGAGTGCCGAAAGTTCGAAGCTAGACTCATCCTTGGTTCAGAAGGACAGCTTGCAGTTGCCGGGCCTGGCTGAACGTAAAGCCATTTGGGTCCGGGCCAATGATCGGGATGGCCATGCAGTACCGGGCTCGTTTTCAGGCGTAGAACGGCGACGTTCGGTGTGCACTTGCTGCGGACCCGCATTGAGAGGATGATGCCGCGCAAGAGTTGGTGTCGTCCGTCATTTCGATGGAGATCAGCGATGCGCGTACCGGTCTACTATGGCGATTACCTGCGGCTCGACCGCCTCCTGTCATCGCAAGAGCCCGAAAGTGCCAGAACCGGCATCAACGCCCATGACGAGATGCTATTCATCATCGTCCACCAGGCCTACGAGCTGTGGTTCAAACAGATCCTGCATGAGCTCGATCGGGTTGAGGCAGACTTTGGCGCGATCCCAGTCACTGATGATGCCATGGCCCGTATCGTACACGGGCTCAATCGTGTCCATGAAATCCTCAAGCTCGTCGTGGCCCAGCTTGACGTGCTGGAAACCATGACGCCATTTGACTTCCTGGATTTTCGCGACCTGTTGATGCCGGCTTCGGGTTTCCAGTCGCTGCAGTTTCGGCTGATCGAGACGCGGCTCGGCTTGCCGCCTGAAACGCGCATTCCATTTGATGAAAAGGCGATCGACGAGCGTCTTTCCCAATCGGATCGGGACGCTCTTCGAGCCGCCGGCGTTCGGCCAGCTTTATTTGACTTGCTCAATCGTTGGCTTGCGCGAACGCCATTTCTCGACTGGGGAGGGGAGACATTCCGCGAGGCCTATCGCGCTGCGGTGGAAAAACATCTGGCTCGTGATGCTGAGCTGGTGCGCGCGGATCCTGCGATCCCGCCGGAAAAGCGTGATCGCGAACTGAAGAATATCGAGCGGGCGATTGCGTCGTTCTCGGAAATTTTCTCGGAAACAGATGAGGGGGGTAGTTGGCGGCTGTTGCCGCAATCAGTCCAGGCTGCCCTTTTCATCACTCTCTATCGTGACAAGCCTGCCGTGCAGCCGGCGTTCCGTCTTTTGACTGTGCTCATGGACATCGACGAAACCCTAACTCTCTGGCGATATCGGCATGCACTCATGGTGGAGCGCATGATCGGTTTGAAGATCGGTACTGGCGGCTCCTCGGGTCACGGCTATCTTCGGATGACGGCCGAGCGACATCGCATTTTCTCTGACCTGTTCCGACTGTCCACCTTCCTCATTCCACGTTCAGCTGTGCCTGAGCTCCCGGCCCCGATCCAGGAGCAGATGAGGTTCGTGTACGCGTCATGACCATGCTCGATCTTACCGCTCATTTTGCCAAGTTTCGCGCCGCAGCGCTTGAGCGGATCAACCTCGCGGCGCACAGCCACCACGACTGGCCCGACGTGACACTCGCCGCGCAAGAGCAGTGCTGGCACGATGCGGCGCGGCTCGCCGGCGAAAAATGGGGCTTGGTGTTCGGTGAACTGATCCCGCGGGTCCAGGCCGGGATCGCCAAGCACCTCCAACTACCCGACCCATCGAGCATCGCCGTTGCGCCCAACACGCACGAATTCCTGCGCAGGTTGTTGTCCTGCTTTTCGTCGGATCGGCCCATTCGTATCCTGACGAGCGACGCCGAGTTCCATACCGCACGGCGTCAGCTCGACCGCCTGGAGGAGGATGGATTGGTTGCCGTCACGCGAATATCCGCCGAGCCATTCGAGACCTTCGCTGAACGCTTTCATGCGGCATGCGGGACCGGCGAGCATGACCTTGTCTTTGTAAGCCAGGTGTTTTTCACCTCGTCAGCAACGTCGGGAAATCTCAAGGCCCTGATCGAGGCGGTACCTTCGCGCGATACTTTCATCGTAATCGACGGCTATCACGGCTTTATGGCCCGTCCAACCGATCTGTCTGAGATCGCGGACCGCGCCTTTTATCTCGCAGGCGGTTACAAATATGCGATGGCAGGGGAGGGGTGCTGCTTCCTGCATTGCCCACCTGGTTACGGGCCAAGACCCCGGGACACAGGCTGGTTCGCCGATTTCGGCTCGCTTGCAGCGCCTCCGGGGAAATCAGTCGGGTATCCTCGGGATGCCGGCCGTTTCCTGGGTGCGACCTTCGATCCCTCGGGTCTCTACCGGCTTGTCGCCGTATTCGATTGGCTTGCCCGTGAGAGCTTGACCGCTGAGCAAATCCACCGTCACGCGCAGGCATTGATGACGTTATTCATCGAGGGGCTTGCGCTTCAGCATATTGAGGGACTGCGGTCTGCAGATTTGATTACGCC
>NZ_JAQOSR010000339.1:0-2824 GCF_046718885.1 Bradyrhizobium sp. UFLA01-814
TCGCCGACGAGCGCATCCATGTCGAACGCTTCGTCTCGGAGTTCGGCGGCAAGCCGCGTCCGAAGGTCGTCGTTTCCGCCGGCGCGCCGCCGAAGGCGATTGCCGGGCTGATCATCGACGGCAAGCGCCGCGAGGTCCCGGTAGCCGACGGCGAGTCGATCCTCGACGCTGCGCTGCGCGCCGGCATGGACCTGCCGTTCGCCTGCAAGGGCGGCATGTGCTCGACCTGCCGCGCCAAGCTGGTCGAAGGCGAGGCGCCGATGGACCTGAATTATTCGCTGGAGCCGTGGGAGCTGAAGGCGGGGTTCATCCTCACCTGCCAGGCCAAGCCGTGCTCCGAGAAGGTCGTGGTCGATTACGACCACGTCTGAGATTGTCGTCATTCCGGGGCGCGAAGCGAACCCGGAATCTCGAGATTCCGGGTTCGATGCTGCGCATCGCCCCGGAATGACGGAAGTAGCGTTGACGTCTCGTGCGTCGCGCCCAACACTGATTTGACACCAAGAGGCCCTCCGCAACGGGCCCGCGCACAGGGAGTTCGATGTGAACGTGAAGGCCACGCTATCGCCCGAGGATGTCGCCCGCGCCTGCGCTGACGCGATGTGGAAGGAAGACGACGCCAGCAAGGGCCTCGGCATGGAGCTCGTCGAGATCAGGCCGGGGCAGGCTACGATGGCGATGACGGTGCAGCCGCACATGGTCAACGGCCAGCGCATCTGTCATGGCGGCTACATCTTCACGCTGGCCGATTCAGCCTTCGCCTTTGCCTGCAACAGCCGCAACGATCGCGCGGTGGCGGCGCAGGGCAATGTCACTTTCATCCGGCCCGGCAAGCTCGGCGACCGTCTGGTGGCGACCGCGCGCGAGATCTCGCGCAGTGGCCGCTCGGGAATCTACGACGTAAGCGTGACGTCCGGCGACAGCGTGATCGCCGAATTCCGCGGGCATTCGCGCGTGATACCGGGCACCTGGCTGCCCGACACGGACATCGAGGCATAAAGGCTTCAGGGGAAACGTCGATGGCAACGGCAAAGCTCAAGGTCAAGGACAGTGGTTATCGCGCCGAGCTCGACCCGGCCGAGCGCGCCTCGCGCGACGAGATCATGGCGCTGCAGACCAGGCGGCTGGCCTGGTCGCTCAAGCATGCCTATGACAATGTCGCGCACTACAGGAAGGCGTTCGATGCCGCCGGCGTGCATCCGTCCGATTTCAGGCAGCTTCCCGATCTCGCCAAATTTCCGTTCACGGTGAAGACGGATCTGCGCGACAATTATCCCTTCAACATGTTCGCGGTGCCGCGCGAGCAACTGGTGCGGGTCCATGCGTCCTCGGGTACGACCGGCAAGCCGATCGTGGTCGGCTACACCAGGGCCGACATCGACACCTGGGCGGATGTGATGGCGCGCTCGATCCGTGCCGCCGGCGGCCGCACCGGCATGCTGATGCACAACGCCTATGGCTATGGCCTGTTCACCGGCGGCCTCGGCGCGCATTACGGCGCCGAGCGGCTCGGTTGCACGGTGATCCCGATTTCCGGCGGCATGACCGAGCGGCAGGTGCAGCTCATCAACGACTTCCGGCCCGACATCATCACGGTGACGCCGAGCTACATGCTGGCGATCCTCGACGAGTTCAAGCGGCAGGGCCTCGACCCGCGCAAATCGTCGCTGAAGTTCGGGATCTTCGGCGCCGAGCCCTGGACCAACGCGATGCGCGTCGAGATCGAGCAGGCGTTCGACATGGACGCCACTGACATCTATGGCTTGTCAGAGGTGATCGGTCCCGGTGTCGCGCAGGAATGCGTGGAGACCAAGGACGGTCTGCATATCTGGGAGGATCACTTCTACCCCGAGGTGATCGATCCCCTGACCGGCAAGGTGCTGCCCGATGGCGAGAAAGGCGAGCTGGTGTTCACCTCGCTTACCAAGGAAGCTTTTCCGATCATCCGCTACCGCACCCGCGATCTGACGCGGCTGTTGCCCGGCACGGCGCGGCCCGGCATGCGGCGGATGGAGAAGGTGACCGGCCGCTCCGACGACATGATCATCCTGCGCGGCGTCAACGTGTTCCCGACCCAGATCGAGGAAGCGCTGCTGGCGACCGACTGGTGCGGCGGTCACTTTGTCATCGAGCTGACCCGCGAGGGCCGCATGGACGAGATGACGGTGCTCGCCGAGGCACGGCCCGAGAGCTGGGACGGCGAAGGGCTGACCGCGCATGCCGAGAAGGTCTCCGCCTTCATCAAGAACACGATCGGCATCTCCACCCGCGTCCGCGTCGTTGCGCCCGAGACGCTGGAGCGTTCGCTCGGCAAGGCGAAACGTGTTTACGACAAGCGGCCGAAATCCTAACTTTATCCCCTCATGGTGAGGAGGCGCAAAGCGCCGTCTCGAACCATGAGGCCACGCCGGTGGCTCCATCCTTCGAGACGCCGCTTCGCGGCTCCTCAGGATGAGGGCGAGAGGCGAAGACGCGGTGGGAAGGATGGCGGAAGGAGCGTTCCTTTATATACTCCGATGCGCGGATGGCAGCTTTTACATTGGAATAACGCGTACGGCATTGGAAATCAGAATTGCTCAGCACAATGCCGGAACACTCGGCGGCTACACGGCGACGCGTCGCCCGGTGACGCTGGTTTTCTCTCAATGGTTCGATCGCATAACGGACGCGATCGAGAATGAACGCAAGCTCAAGAAGTGGAGCCGGGCGAAAAAGGAGGCCTTTGTGCGTGGCGACTTCGTCGCCTTACGGGAGCTTTCTGCGCGTCGATCGCCGCATTCCTAAACTCCACCTTCCGGGGTAGACTAAGCGCTCTCTCGTGCTT
>NZ_JAQOSR010000033.1:0-58802 GCF_046718885.1 Bradyrhizobium sp. UFLA01-814
TCGTCCGCAAGCTTCCGAAACGCTTCGAACTCGTCGGCCGGATGCATCTTCTCCCGAGTGACGTTCTCGTCCAGGCTGATCTCGTGGGGGTCGTTGGCGGTATCGATGACGCAGCGGATCGGTTCGTTTTTCTTGATCTCCTTGCGCTTGACCCGCAGCAACTGAGCCAGCCGCCTGCCCTCGCCTATGGTCACACAGAAGAACCCCGTCGCCGCCCCCTCGCCATCGACCTCCGGCTCGACGACCAGATTCTGCAGGATGCCTTTAACGGCGATGCTCGCCGCCAACGCCTCGATCGCCGCCTCGCTGTGCGGCACCCTGCGCGCATTCTTCGGCGACTTCTTGAGCTTGCTGAGCGGAATGCTAACCTCTGTTCCATCAGGTATTCCAACTGATTTGGCCGACATGACCGATCTCCTTTTTGGCTTCATGGGTGCAAGGCGCACTCCGCGCCTGCGCCCCTGCCCGTCGGCGAGACCGGGGGTAGCAAGTGCCAGGGCGACCCGGGCGGTGGGGACTCCCCACCTTTTGCAAGAGCTTTTGCTCGCAAGGTCGACCAAACATTTGCGGCTTCCCGTCCTCACCTTTTGGGCAGGGTTACGAGCGCAACATCGCGCTCGAGGCCCTGCCTCGCGGCGAGCAGCGGGTGTGCAAGCGGAGCGAGTGCCTTCGCGGGGAACCGGCTGCAGGGAGCGTGGATATCTGTCGCCGACCGCGTAAGTGAAAAGCGACCGAAGCTGGGCGGAAGGCACTCCGAAGCGCGCCGAGGGCAGAGCCCTAAGCCTTCGCCGAGGGAGCGGAGCGACGCGCAAAATGACGCCGGCACGGCGACAATGCTCGTCAGCCTCGTCGCTCGCCGAGTGAAGAACGATCGGTTATGTCCGGGCCTGTCGTCGTCGCGACGCTACGCAATTTGGAAGCTTCGCGCCTCGCCGACGACAGGATCAGGCTGTCACGGAATGCGGCATTCGATCTCTGTCAAACAATTCGCCAGTCTTGAGCATGGCGCAAGCCACACCAATCAACCGGCTGCCGATTGATCGAAGCGCGCGAGCATGGGAATGCCCGAGCTTTCGTAAGGCGGCATATCGATTGCGCGTCTGAAAATCATGCAACACCGCAACACGCGCCCAATGATGGACCGCCGTCCTTAGCCGGTGTGGACAAGATTGTCTCATGACCACAACAATTTGTTTCCCGCTGCGCCGCGTAACGGGTACGACACCCGATAATGCCCGAAGCACCTGGGCATCTCGGCGAACGATTGCGTCGTGCCCCTCGGATAAAAGCGCAGCGAGAACAATCGTCCCAATCCCAGGCATCGAGCGCAAGACCTCAGGGTCAGCCTTTGTATTTGGACCGACGTCGGCTGCCGATGGGAGCTCGGCGACAGCCGAGCACAAGCGTTCCAGTTCCCTCATCGCTTGCTTCATCTGCTGCATAACCAGCCGCAGACGGCCTAAAATCAGCTGGCAATGCGCGACACAGGCCTCCGTGACACCTGACGCCACCGATATCGGGGTGCCGCGGAGAAGCTTGAGCAAACTATCGGCGGTCCACTTCTTCACCCTGCTTTCCCTAAGGCGCCTCTCGATCGTCGACACCCTCACGGTCCGCGCTCTCGCAGGTGTGGGGACCAGATCCCAAAGATCCAGAATCCACTGCTGCGACCAATCTTCTGCGATCTCGAGCATTTGCGGAAAATAGCGCCAGAGCTGGTGACGAAAGCGGTTCGCCAGGCGATTGCGCTCGGCAGACAAGTCCTCTGTCATGCGGGACCACTCACGCAGCTGAATGATCGTCGGATGCACCGGCTCCAGGGATCGATAGAAACGCCGATCAGTTCGCAGGGCATCTCCAAGCACGTATGCGTCGAGCCGATCATCTTTGGCGCCCGCCATGGTAAAGCGATCTCGAAAGCGATCGAGCTGCTTTGGATTCAACGCATGAACGAGAAAGCCAGCGTCCATCAAGCTTTCGACGACGGGTCCGTGCGGGACTTCAATGCCAATGGCGATACGACCTGGTTCGACACCCGTCGTTTGCTGAATCCAGCCTGCCAGTTCAGCCAAACCTTCCCCGCTATGCTTGAATGAGCGATGGCCGAGCTTCGCTCCGTGGGCATCCAACGCGTAGGCGTAGTGCGTCGCCGATGCCCAATCGACGCCGACGTATGCAGCTATGTCTTCCATCATTCCCCTTCCTTTCTGCGTGGTCGGGCAGCTGCGATCCTCGCCGGCCCTGTTCTGGCGCTCGAAGGCGCAACTCCCCACGGGGCGTCAATCGCAGCTCATCCGTTGGGGCACTCGTCCCCTCTAGGCGCTCACGGCGCAGGATCGCCAGGTGGCTCCCAACGAATCAGCCCGTAGGCCGACGATAGCCCCGTGAGGAGCATCGTGATTGGAACAGGGATCGCCCGCCTGAAGGGCCGCTTCGCAAGAAGCGGGTCTGCACAAGCGCGTGCCATCTCGTCCAACGTTGTCAGAGCGAGAACAGCGCGGAAGACCGAGGAGACCGCTCGGGTCGGCGTCGGCGCCAGCCGGCGCTTCACCCTGGCGCGCGCGAGGGGCAGCACCCCATAGCTTCGACGATGAGAACCTTGCGTAACCCGAAAGAAGGGAAATCAAGCCAAGAGTGACAAAATCAAAGAGGTAGCCGCCGACAGGGCAGTGATAGCGACGCGGGCATGCAATGACCGCGGGCACCGAGGCGACTGCGGTCGCAAGACCGGTTAACAAGGCACCCGAGCGCGGGACAGTGACAGCGGCGCCGGCATGCAATGACGGCGGGCCCGCGGGCGAGTGCCTCCGGCGAGCGACACATTATATATCTTCTTCTCGCGCGAGGGATCGAAGCCGAATGGCCGAGACGCGATGCGGCTCGGTTGACGAGAGCCCGCTGGGGCGACAGCCGCACACGCCATGCAAACAAGTCGCAGCAAGCGGTGAGATAACACGAATATGATCGGTTTGACCTAACAGCGGCTAGTCATACCGGGGTGACGCAAGCGGCCCGACTTGGGCGGAAGATGCAGCAACCTTGCTTTGCCAGAAGTTGAGCAATTCACGCGCGCGATGTTTGATGGCGATCAACAGCTCGGCCATAGGAAAAGCACCGATAGACTCTTCTATGAGCACGCAGCCGTCGGCATTCCCGACGCCGCTCATGATCTGCTTCATGTAACGTCAGGGTTCTGGTTTGCGCGATGCGACGCTCTGCCATCATTCCAATCGGTTCCTGGCCTCGTCGTATGCCAGCGGCGTTCGCAGCTGGATACTGCGGAGAAACTTCCGTCGAAGCATTTCTCAAACGAGTCGGCATCGAGTATCCTCAACCACGGGTCAAGGAAGGAAGGCGCCAACTGTGGTTGAGAGACGATCTGGACCGGGCCATAGCCCCGGATCTCGTGCCAGGCGACCTCGCCGAGGATTTGTGATTTTGGAGCGCCCGCTTCCGCGGTTCGTAGAAGTGCGCCGGTTGGCTAGCGGCTCGATCGGCTTTTACTTCCGTATCCCGACGCACTACCGCAAGCTCGGCTGCGAGATGGCGAATGAGCCATTGGGCACGAGCTATGAACCCGCGTGTGGCGATGACAGTAAGGGCGGACGCGCCGCCACACTCAACGCATTGTTCGATGAATGGAACGGCTGGCGCAAGGGCGAGCCGATCGAGCAAGGCAAGATCGCGCGCTACGGCAGCATCGATTGGCTGTTCCGGCAGTACAAGACAGAGAAGGCGTACACCGAGAAAGTCTCGCCGCGTTCACGTCCGGACTACGAACGCATCATGCAATTGATCTGTGATACGGTCGGCAAGAGCGGGCGCCGTATCGGTGAACGACAGATCAGAGAGGTTACGCCGCGAGCTGCTGACAAGATCTACGACCGGATCATTCATGGTCCAAACGGGCTGAGACTGCGGCAAGGCGAAAAGGTTGTGGCCCTCTGCCGCAAGGTCTGGCGGATCATGCGTCGCCTCCACCCGGATCTATTCGACAAGAAACATCCGAACCCCTGGGACGACTTTACGCTCAAGAGCCGCACGAAGAGCAAGAAGCACGCCGTCAGCCGTGAGGAAGTGTATAAGTTCGCCTGGGGCTGCATCAAGGAGGCACGACCGGAGCCGGCGGCTGTCGCCGTCATCTGCTTTGAGTGGCTGCAGCGGCCCGAGAACGTGGTCGCCGGCTTCTTGAGCTGGCCGGACTATCGCAGCAAGAACTGGCCGCACGCAGTGCGGATCGAGCACCACAAGAACAAATCATTGGTGTGGCACCCCCTTGAGGAGATCGTCGACGGCGAAGCAGTGAAATTTTACGCCGAAGCAGAAGAGATCCTGGGCCATCTGCCGAGGCTCGGAATTCCGATGATCATGCGCAAGATCGAAAGAGGCGAGCGCAAGGGCGATGCCAAGGTGTGGTCCTATCCTGGCATGGAAAAAGTTGTGCAGCAGATGCGCAAGAAGATCGATGGCGTATCGGAGCTGTTCACGCTTGATGCCTGCCGGCATGGCGGCATGACCGAACTCGAGGAAGCCGAACTGACCGACGGTCAGGGCCGAGCACTCTCCGGACACAAGACCGCGCAGGCCTATCGGGGCTACGCCAAAGAAACGATGCAGCGGGCGCTGGCAGCAACACGCAAACGTCACGCGCACCTTTTGGCGCAGAAGCAGCTCGAACAAGCGGATCCCGGCGCCGGCGACCAAAACGCGACGAACGGTGACGGCGTGATGCGACGGAATGCGTCATAGCAAGCCGCACGCCCATTCGATTCTCATCTAATAGCCAAAAAATTTGAACGCCGCTCACAGCGCCTTGTCTCAACACCCGCGGCGAAACAAAATGGGCACAGATTTCCAAATGACGGGGCAAATCCGTTTCCAAATGCCCCGAAGCGGCGACCGAAGCCGTACCGATTACAGTAATAAAATCAAGGCGTTAGAGTGGCTGGGGCGGGAGGGATCGAACCTCCGAATGGCGGAATCAAAATCCGCTGCCTTACCGCTTGGCTACGCCCCAACGCGCCGATCGAAGGCCACGTCGGTCTATAGGGTGAGTCCCGCCATTTCAACAGGGCGGCGATCGAAAAGGCACGAAAGCCGCAGGATGATGACGGTACTCTTCTTATAAGACGACGCCGCGGTGGCCGAAACAGACCGTGCGATGTCCGTTCGGACTGTTGAGAGGCCGCCGGTTTCATGGGATGACAATTTCAAACGCCTCGTCGGGAGTAACGCCATGACCTACCGTGCGCCGATCAACGATATCCTGCTGTCCCTCAATCACGGTGCGGGGCTCGCTGCCGCCGTGGAGGCCGGCCACTACGGCGATTTCGACGGCGACATCACCGCTGCGGTGCTGGAAGAAGCCGGCAAGTTCGCCTCCGATGTGCTGGCGCCGTTGAATCGTGTCGGCGACGAGCACGGCATCAAGCTCGACAACGGCAAGGTGACGACCGCGCCGGGCTGGCCCGACGCCTATCAGCGCTGGACCGCAGCGGGATGGAACGCGGTCTCGGGGCCGGAAGCGTTCGGCGGCCAGGGCCTGCCGCTCGCGGTCAACGCCGCATGCACCGAGATCTGGAGCGCGTCGAACGTCGCCTTCGGCCTCTGCCCGTTGCTGACGCTGTCGGCGATCGAGGCGCTCGATGCCCATGGCAGCGCCGAGCTGAAGAAGATCTATCTCGAGAAGCTCGTCACCGGCGAGTGGACCGGCACGATGCAGCTCACCGAGCCCAATGCCGGCTCCGACGTCGGCGCGCTGCGCACCCGCGCCGAACGCGCTGATGCCGGCACCTATCGCATCAAGGGCACCAAGATCTTCATCACCTACGGCGAGCACGACATGACCGACAACATCGTGCATTTCGTGCTTGCGCGATTGCCCGATGCCCCCTCGGGCACCAAGGGAATCTCGCTGTTCCTGGTTCCGAAATTCCTGGTCAATGCCGACGGCTCGCTCGGCGAGCGCAACGACATCCATGCCAGCGGCGTCGAGCACAAGCTCGGCATGCACGCCTCGCCGACCTGCACCATGACGATGGGCGATAAGGGTGGCGCGATCGGTTATCTGATCGGCGAGGAAAACCAGGGCATGCGCTGCATGTTCACGATGATGAATCAGGCCCGCCTCGGCGTCGGCCTCGAAGGCGTCGGCATTGCCGACCGCGCCTATCAGCAGGCGCTGGCCTATGCGCAGGAGCGCCGGCAAGGCAAGGCTATCGGCCACAAGGGCGACGGGATGGATCCGATCATCGTGCATCCCGACGTCAAGCGCATGCTGATGCAGATGCGCAGCATGACGGCCGCGGCGCGCACGATCTGCTACGCCACCGCGGTCGCGCTCGACGTTTCGGTGCGCGCCAAGGACGCCAAGGTGCGCGCCGAGGCATCGGCCCGCGGCGCGCTGCTGACCCCGATCGCCAAGGCCTTCTCCACCGACATCGGCAACGAGGTCGCCTATCTCGGCGTGCAGATCCATGGCGGCATGGGCTTCATCGAGGAGACCGGCGCCGCGCAGCATTATCGCGACGCCCGCATCACCTCGATCTACGAGGGGACCAACGGCATCCAGTCGATCGACCTCGTCACCCGCAAGCTCGGCGCCAATGGCGGCGCCTCGGTCTGGGCGCTGCTCGACGAGCTCGCTGCCGTCATCAAGCAGGTCGAGACCTCCAACGATCCGGCGTTCGGCACCACGGGCGCCAAGCTGCGCGACGCGCACGCCGCGCTGGAGCGCACCAGCAAATGGCTGCTCGAGCGCCTCGCCTCGGCGCCGAACGAGGCACTCGCCGGCGCAACGCCCTATCTGCGGCTGTTCGCCGCAACGCTCGGCGGCTGCATGCTCGCCGGCGAGGCGCTGGCCGCCAAGGCGAACGGCGAAGCCGAGCCGCAGCGCTACGTCGCGCTGGCGCGCTTCTTCGCCGAGAACATCGCCGTGCAGGCGCCGTCGCTGGAAAAGACCGTGACCGAAAGCGCCGAGGCGGTGACCGGCGCGGATGCGGTGCTGGCGGGGTAAGATACTTTCCACCGTCATTGCGAGGTGAGAGGGCCCAAAGCGCTGTGCTCGCCAAGGGTCCTCCTCGCTCGTTTGATGCACACGACGTGCCTCATCACTCCCTGCGAAAGCAGGGACCCATAACCACAGCCTTCCGTTTTAAACGAGCTGTGGCTCCAGCTTTGCAAACCAATCGGCATTTCTGGTAATGGGTCCCGGGTCGCGCTTCGCTTGCCCGGGACGACATCGAGTTTTGCGTCTACCGCCGGATCATACGTTTGTCAGCGGTCCGCGCGAAACGCGCGAAACTCCTCGGGGCCGTCGAGCAAGTCACGCTTGCGAGCGGCCTGATCGAACTGGCTGGCGGCATGATCCGCCATTGCGTTAATGGCCGTGCCGGCCAGGTTTTGCGCACGTCGCCGTCGGTCGTCGTGCCGCGATCGAACATTCCGATCCACGGCTCGCCGACGACAGATCTCATCGGCGATACGTTCCTGGAGGCATCCGTTGCCTCGATAAGATCGCCGCGTCATCTTGCACGATCCTTCCAGCAGGATCGGTACGGGCTAGGTCTCCCGTGTGCCGCCTGCTTGCTGTGGCGATTGTGGTGATTGCCCTGGCGCCGAAGGTTTGGACGCCGGGAACTTGGGCTTCCGCGGAGGAGCCGCGATCAATCCATCCCGTATCGCTTGCTTGCGGGCAAGCTTGCGGGCTCGCCGCACGGCCTCGGATTTCTCTCGAACCCTTTTTTCCGATGGCTTTTCGAACGATCTGCGGCGCTTCATCTCTCTGAAGACGCCCTCGCGCTGCAACCTCTTCTTTAGAACTCGAAGCGCCTGGTCGATGTTGTTGTCCCTGACAAGAACTTGCAACGGATCACCTCTCTCGCGGTACAACGCACATTGAATGAACAATACGAGAGCCCGCTCTCTCAGCGACAGAGCGGGCCGCACTGCAATTCCAGTACATCCGTGGAACGGCAGCCGACCAACAACGTCGCGGAAGCTTCAGCCGCGGTGCCACAAGCACGCGTCCTCGCTTTCATCCGACGATGTCTTTGGAAAAGGGTCCCACCGGGACCGATCTACAAGGCTCAAGGCCAGTCGATCTACTAAAGCTATGCACTTATCTCGGCTATGCAAGACACAATCGCAAATCGTGAGAATTATGTCCGACGGTGCAAGCAACGCCGAGATCATGGCTGAACGGTGATGGCGAACACGAAAAGCGGTTCCCCAAATCTGCATCGTTGCCGAGTAGCAAATTCGCTCCAACAGGCGCAGAGTGCGGCGCTGCCGCATGATCTTGGAGCGCCGGCACTCGAGAGCCTGGGCAGCTCCCGTCACAAAAGGGAGCCGCAAATGGCAACCCGCTTCTATTTCGATATCCGCAACGGCGAGGAACTTTATGCCGACAGACAGGGCATCGAGCTACGCGACGAGGAAACTGCCGCGCACGAAGCGATGCAGTCACTGCTTAGCATAGCCAAAGACAACCCGTCTTTGGACAAGCAAAGGCTGCTGGCGTTCGAGGTCCGCACGGACGAAGGGCCATTGTTTCAGGTCAGTCTCAGTCTGGGCATAACGAGGTGCTAGGGCGTTGGCGCGCAACCAAACTCAGGAATTCGAGCGGCGAATGCGCCATGCAATCCGCACTTCAAGCACGGGCCCGTCGTCGTCCCGGACTTCGATCGCAATCTGATCGAAATTGTGACCGCGAACGGAATCGCGAACCATGTCGGCCAAAGCACGCGCGGCTTCTTCTTGAACCGCCGCGAGATCGGACAGCACCAGACCTTCCTCGTCGAGGGCCAAGCCGCAACCGTCACGGAGATCGAAATAGTACTTCATCGCCATGATAATATGGCCCGGCTCTCGATCGTTCCTGCCGACCTTGCGAAATGTGGCGACGAAGTTCGATGCAGGCGGCGAGAGTCGCCCCCGAGAGGCATGACCAGTCCACGCTGCTTCCCATAGCGATCCCAGCGTGGCGGTCAAAAAACAGGGCAGCTTCAGCGACGTGATCGAGAATGCGGGGAGTGCGCAACTCAGCGCACGATGCGCTTGATCCGTCTGGTCCTCTTGGCCGCAGGCGCTGATGGTGCAGGGCCGGCCTGCGCGGCCACCTCGGCGTCACGCGCTTCACGGAGAGCCCGCAGACGCACCATGTTCTTGCGCACGGCGATCGCATCGCGCTCGACCTCGGCGATGGCCTGCGCACCGGCCTCGGCGGCAAGCCGCTGGCGCTGGGCCTTGGCCAGGCGCTCGGCGGAAAGTTCTTCCGGCTTCTTGGCCATGAGCGAATGAGCCCTTTGAAAAGCACGAGACCCGCTCAACCCATCAGGGGATCGAGCGGGCCGCAGCTGTCATCCCAGTACATCCGTGGAATGACAGGTCGATTTCAAGCCAGCCGAAGATCTTCGGCGCTGGTCTTGCCACGCATCTTGTCGACCTTGAGTTCGAACGACAACTTCTGGCCCTCGGCGAGACCGCCAAGTCCGGCCCGCTCGACAGCGCTGATGTGAACGAACACGTCATTCGTGCCATCATCGGGCTGAATGAAACCGAAGCCCTTCTGGCCGTTGAACCACTTCACAGTACCTGTAGGCATTTGTCTTCTCCAAAGCGGACGCACGTAAATTCGCGCTTGGTCCGCATCATCCTTCAACCGACGATGTTCTTTGGAAAAGGGCCGCTTTGACCATTCAACAAGGCACAACGGCAAATCGAACGCTGCAAGCATACACACTTAATCCGCTAGGGCAAGCTCGGAAGCGCCGTCGATCGGGTGAGCGGAGTTGCACCGGGCCGTCGTTCCGATAAACCGAACCATGTTTCGCGTAAGGGCTTGCGCCGTCTGGGAACTTGTTGGCGCGGCGCAAATCGCAGCATTCAACCGCCCGGACTTTTCGCCTTGCGTGGAACTCGCCTTGCGCGGGACTGAACGCTTGCTCTTGCTACAGCCGGCTCCGTGGGGCGCGTGATCGGAAACGTCTTCCGCATATGCGCTGCCAGCATTGCACAGTAGTCAGTCGCGAAACGAGGCAACGGACGCCGCTTGTCCCATGAGATGGTCAGGGGCTCCTGCAACACACGGCGCCTGTGCGTGAGACCGACAATCCTTAGTCCGTAGCGCCAGCACTGAAGCTGGGAGGGAACGATCGCGACGCCGTGCCCCGCCTCGGCCAGTGCCAGCAAGGTGTGCGGACTGCGACTCTCGAACGTGATCTTCGGTTTCAGCCCCGCCATACGGCTTGCTGCATCGAAAGCACGCCGAAATCCGAACCCGCTGTCCAGCAGCAGCAGCGGAAGTTCGGCGAGGTCAGCGATCTCGATCGTGCGACGGGGACCAAGTGGCATCGACGGATGGCAAGCAGCCAGCAACTGTACCGATCCAAGCGGAAGACTGCCGAAGTGCTGTTCATTCAGTCTGACGGCGTGCAGCAAATTTTGGCCGAGATGAACTTCCCCGCGTTCGAGCATCGCCAATATCTCGCTGCCCGTCCCCTCCCTGATCCTGATCTCGACCCTGGGATATCGCTCCGCGTAGCGGTGGAGAAATTCCGACAGCACGCTCTCGATGTGTTGCGGCGAGCCAGCGATCCTCAGGACCCCGGTATCTCCTTGACGGAGCAGCTGAGCCTGCTCTTTCAGTGAACTGACACTGTTGAGCAGCAGACGGCAGCCCGCAATCAACTGCTCGCCTTCGCCAGTCAACAGAAGCCGGCGCCCGACGCGGTCGAAGAGCTGCAAGCCGAGCTCCCGTTCGAGACCGATGATTTGCCTGGACAGGGCGGGTTGGGCGACACGCAACCGCAATGCAGCCTTTGAAACGGTGCCGAGCTCGGCCACCGTCAGGAACGTGAGGGCCTGTTGGAGGTTCATGCTCGCTTATACCATTCAAGCATAAGACTTGAGAAAATATATGTATTGGACGTATTTCGAAGCCTCGTGGAAAGTCCTGTCAGGCTGCGGCTTGCGGCACCGGCACTGCAGCGGAGGAGGCTCCCATGAATTCTGGAGGCAAGATGGCTCTGGTCATGTTGGGTTGTACCGCGATCGGCGCTCTTGGCAGCGAAGCACTGCATGGCGAAGCGAGGCCGCCCGCCTATTTGATCGGCCAGATCGAGGTCACCGATCCCGATGGTTATGCCAGGGAATATCTCCCGAAAGCGAAGGAGATCATCAAGGCACATGGCGGCAAGCTGATTGCGGCTGCAGGCGCGGCGGCAACCGGTTCGCAGGTCGTTGCCGTTGATGGAAATCCACCCAAGCGCGTCGTCCTCTATATGTATCCGAGCATGGAGGCGCTTTGGGCCTGGCGGCACGATCCAGCCTACGTGCAGGTTCGGGCCGTCGGCGAGAAATACGCCAGGTACCACACATTTGCAGTCGAGGGCTCTGTCGCCAATTAGCCCTCATCACGCCGTCGATCGCAGCGACCTGCAAGGTGCGCCACCTAATTCCGAAACACCAGGCAGCGCCCGCCGACTGCCTCTAATCGGGCGCACAGCTGGTTAGCCCGCTCACGGGTCGTCTCGGCGACCCGGAGCAGATACCAGGTGGCCGAGCCTGGCCCGGCCATGCGCGATCTCAGAACGAGCGGTGCGCGATCGCCGAGCACGGATGCAAATCGTTTCTGAAGTTGCTGGTAGTCGGCGAGGACCCTCGATTGCGACGGGCCGCCGGCCAATTGAAGTCCCCAGGGTCCCCACGCAGCTTGCTGTGCGATTGTCACGGACTCTCTTGGGCCCGCGGGAAGCGCCCGAACGAGCATGCCGCGCACGATGTCGCCGCAGGCCATCGCCGCGTCGGTGTGGACTCGGTCCTCGAGCGAACCCTGCGCCCATTCCTCGGCAGACTTGCCGGTGATGATCCGGACATAGGCGCGTGTTTCGCCGGGCAGGTTTCCACGTCCCGCCAACCAATCCTGAACCCGCCGCGGACCACCATTATAGGCAGCCGCCGCAAGACCGAGATTGCCAAACTGCTCGCGCAGCTCGCGGAGCCAGCGCGCGGATTCCTGCAAGGCAGGCAATGGCTCGAATGGGTCGGCCAGACCGCGCCATCGCGCAGTGCCGGGCATGAACTGGGCGATCCCCTGGGCACCGGCCGAACTGACCGAGTTGGGATCGAAATTGCTTTCCTGCCAGATCAGCCGGACGAAGAAATCCGGCGGCAAGCCGCTCTCTAATGCAGCCTCCTCCAACGCCTTGCAGTATTGCTGCGGGCCATCGAGCTTTGGAGGCGACGGTGTGGCCGCCGGAGACAGAGCGGATGAGGATTGATGGTCGGACGCCGACGGAACGGCCTCAGCGTTGCGCACTCCGGCGTCGGTAACCGGACGAGACGTTTCGGTTTGCGATGTTTCTGTCTGCGCCGGCTCTGCGCGCTGCGCGGCGGGCGTCGCTGGATTGCTGAGAGGTTGGGCGCTTGCGACGGGGACAAACAGCAGCAGGCAAGCCGAGCCGATAAACGCTGGCAAAATCGATCGATGAACCCGCCGCGGCCTGAAAATCGACTGCATAAAGCGATCATCAAATTGGATGCATTCGCCGAATCATATCATCGGCGCCGACCGGGCGGCCAGAAAATTTGCTGCCTAGCGGTTGGACAGGCTCCCAACGATCGATGCGCGACGCGACAGTTCGATCCAGTTGCCATCGGGAGCGAGGATCATGGAGATCCGTGCGACCTCGCCGAGCGTCACCGGCGCAAGGCCTTCCCGCACGCCCTTGGCGCGCAGCTTGTCATGCACGGCGTCGATGTCGGCGACCTGCAGCGTGATGTAGCGCCAGCCGCGCGCCTGCCGAACCGGATCGACCGTCGCGGCAGCATATTCCTTGAGCAGGATCAGGCTGTCGCCGAGGCGAAACGCCGGACCGCCTGACCATGATTGCTCGGTGAAGCCGAGGATGTCGCCGTAGAACCTGCAATGCGCGGCGAGGTCGCGCACCGCGAAGTCCGGCATCCTGTTGCCAGAACCGCAGCATCGGCTCGAGATCGTTGGAGGAAAGGCCGACGTCGATCACGTTCTTTGCCAGTTGCATCTGCTGCCGCCCTGGGATGAAGTGCACCACGATGGATTAGCTATGCGAGGATCAAGTCACCAACGCAAGCACCACGATCACTGTGGCGGATCGGCCGGCTGGCCGCCGCGCCCGCCTGAAACAGTCAATCCAGTGAGGACCGATATGCAAGCAGGCCTCGTCCAGACTTTTCGCGCCTTTGCGTACAATAATGCCTGGGCCAATCATCGCCTGCTCACGGCCTGCGCCGGTCTCAGCCAGGCGGAGTTCGCCGCGGCGCGGACCGGATTCTTCCCGAGCCTGCAGGCGACGCTGAACCACATTCATGTCATCGACCTGTTTTATGTCGACGCGCTCGAAGGTGGCTGGCTCGGGCCGAAGGCGTGGGCGAACGAGGTGCCCTACCCGTCGGTGGCGCAGCTGAAAGACGCCCAGCGCGCGATCGACCAGCGGTTGATCGCGCACTGCGATGCGCTGACGCCTGAGCGGCTCGATGACGTGGTGAAGATCAATCGTGACACGAGCGTGCAGACCGAGCGGCGCGACCGCCTGCTGATGCATCTGTTTCAGCACCAGATCCATCATCGCGGCCAGGCCCATGCGATGCTTTCGGAGACCACAGTGAAGCCGCCGCAGCTCGACGAATTCTTCGCCGCCGGCGAAGCGCCGCTCCGGGCGGCCGAGTTCAGGGATCTGGGCTGGAGCGAAGCCACCGTGTGGGGCGGCTGAAGGCGAGGTTCCGCCCGCGATCGGACGGTGTGGAACGGTTCCCGTTCCGGAACGAGGTCTTGAATCCGGGCGCTGCCACGCTCACCTGTCGTGAAACATGGGGAACTCTATCAATGCCATTCGCCAATCACCGGGGCCAGCGCATCCATTACACCGTCGAGGGGTTCGGGCCGCTGATCGTGCTGCAGCACGGTCTCCTGCTGGACGCCGCGAGCTGGAAACAATGCGGCGTGGTCGACGCGCTTGCCGATCGCTTTCGTGTCGTGTGCGTCGATTCGCTCGGACATGGCCTGAGCGACAAGCCCGCCGATCCAGCGCTCTATAATCAGGCGCAGCGCGCCGGCGACATCGTCGCCGTGATCGACGATCTCGGCGGCGAGCGCGCCCATGTGGTGGGCCACTCGATGGGCGGCTGGGTCGCAGTTGGTGTCGCCCGGTTTTTCCCGGCGCGGCTGGCGTCGCTGGCGATTGGCGGCTGGGACTTCCTCACCGGACTGCCGCGCGGCAATGCCGGCCCGCTGACCTATGGCGCCTTCATCACCTTTGCCCGCCGCACCGTGCCGGAGCTCGCCGAATGGGTGACGCCGGATCTCGAAGGCGGCGTGCGCGCCTGCTTCAATGCGCTCGGCCAGGTCGATGGGGCAAAGGACGCGGTGCTGTCCTCGCGCGTGCCGGTGCTGCTGTGGAACGGACAGGACGACGGACCGCATGCGCCGATGCAGCGCTTCGCCGCGGAGAACGGCCTCGACGCGATGTCGGTGCCCGGCGATCACCTCGGCGCACTGTTTCAGCACGGCGCCGCGATCGGCCGGGGCATCGGCTCGTTCGTCGGGCGCGGCTAGAGCGCTTAGGTAGAACAGCGCCCCCGACTCCGCTGTGCTCCCTCTCCCCGTTCTTCACGGGGAGAGGGTTGGGGTGAGGGGCCGTCTCCGCATATCCGGTGATAGTTGTCTTTATGGAGACTTCCCCTCACCCGGAACGCATCTAACGATGCGTCATAGCTGAAGCTCTGCTTCAGCGTTCTTCTGAACGGCCGCCAACGGCGGCCTATGCCTCTCCCCGCATGCGGGGCGAGGTGAAGCGTTCCGCGCTACGCCGGCTTCGGCATCTCCGCGAGCAGCTTGTCGAGCGTGATCGGATAGTCGCGCACGCGAACGCCGGTCGCGTTGTGGACCGCATTGGCGACCGCGGCGGCGACGCCGCAGATGCCGAGTTCGGCGACGCCCTTGGCCTTCATCGGCGACGACATCGGGTCGGTCTCGTCGAGAAAGATCATCTCCTGATGCGGGATGTCGGCATGGACCGGCACCTCATAGGCAGCAAGGTCGTGATTGATGAACAGACCGTGACGCTTGTCGACCACGAGATCCTCCATCAGCGCCGCCCCGACACCCATGGTCATCGCGCCGATCACCTGGCTGCGCGCCGCCTTCGGATTGAGAATGCGGCCCGCCGCGCAAACCGCAAGCATCCGCCGCACCCGGATCTCCGCCGTATCGGCATCGACGCCGACCTCGACGAAATGCGCGCCGAAGGTCGACTGCTGGTAGGTTTTCGCGAGATCACCATATTCGATGGCATCCTCCGCGACGAGGTCGCCGCCGCCGGCGGCCTGCGCCAGCGGCACGCTGCGATTGCCGGAGCGGACCACGCCGTCGGCAAACACCGCCTCCTCGGAATTGAAGCCGAGCTTCTGCGCAATGGTCTCGCGCAGCTTGGTACAGGCGGCATAGACGCCGGCGGTCGAATTGTTGCCGCCCCACTGCCCGCCCGAGCCGCAGGACACCGGAAAGTCGGAATCGCCGAGCCGCACCGCGACCTTCTCGAGCGGCACGCCCATCATCTCGGCCGCAGTCTGCGCGATGATGGTGTAGGAGCCGGTGCCGATGTCGGTCATGTCGGTCTCGACGGTCACGATGCCGTTCTGGTCGAGACGAACGCGGGCCGCCGATTTGGTCACGAGATTGTTGCGGAACGCCGCGGCGACGCCCATCCCGACCAGCCAGCGTCCGTCGCGGACCTCGCCGGGTTTCGGGTTGCGCTTGTCCCAGCCGAACCGCGCCGCGCCATCGCTCAGGCACTGCACCAGTTGCCGCTGCGAGAAGTGCCGCTCCGGATGCTCGGGATCGACCTGGGTGTCGTTGCTGATGCGCAGCGCGACCGGGTCGATGCCGAGCTTGTCGGCGAGCTCGTCGATCGCGATCTCGAGCGCCATCATGCCGGAGGCTTCTCCGGGCGCGCGCATCGCATTGCCCTCCGGCAGATCGAGCGCCGCAAGCCGCGTCGCTGTCATCCGGCTGGCGCCGGCATAGAGCAGCCGCGTCTGGCTCACCGCCATCTCGGGCTCGCCGTCCTTGACGTTGCCGGACCAGCTCTCGTGGCCGATCGCGGTGATCTTGCCGTCGCGCTCGGCGCCGATGCGGATGCGCTGGATCGTCGCCGGTCGGTGCGTCGTGTTGTTGAACATCAGCGGACGTTGCAGCGCGACCTTGACCGGCCGGCCGGCCGCGCGGGCGCCGAGCGCGGCGAGCAGCACCTCAGCGCGCAGGAACAGCTTGCCGCCGAAGCCGCCGCCGATATAGGGCGACACCAGACGGACGTTCTCCTTGGGAATGCCAAGCGTCTTCGCCATGTCCTCGGCGCCCCAGGCGATCATCTGGTTGGAGGTCCAGACCGTGAGCTTATCGCCGTCCCAGGCCGCGATCGAAGCGTGCGGCTCCATCATCGCGTGGCCCTGATCGGGCGTGGTGTAGGTGGCATCGAGCTGCACGGGCGCAGCAGCGAAGGCGGAAGCGAAATCGCCGACGGCGGTGTCGGCCGGGCCGCCGAATGACGGGTGCGGCGTGATGCCCTTGTCCCGCTCCGCGGCGAGATCGAACTTGCCGTCGCCCTTGACGTAGTCGATCCGGACCAGCTGCGCCGCGGCCCGCGCCTGCTCGAAGGTCCCGGCGACGACGATGGCGACGGCCTGGTGATAATGCGCGATCTCGGGCCCGCCGAGCAGCGGCGCCGCGTTGCGCTCGCCCTTGCCGAGCTTGCCGGCATTGTCCGACGTGACGATGGCGAGCACGCCGGGCGCAGCCTTCGCCGCCTCGAGATCGATCGAACCGATCCGCCCCTTGCCGATCGCCGATCCGACCACGTAGCCATAGGCCTGGTTGGCCACGACGTCGTGCCGTTCATAGGCGTAAGGCGCGGTGCCGGTCGTCTTCAGCGGTCCCTCGATCCGGCTGGTCGGGTGGCCGATCACCTTGAGCTGGTCGATCGGATTGAAGGTCGCGGGATATTCAAAACGCATGATGTCAGGCCCTCATCTTAAGCCTTCGTTTCAAGCTCTGGCCTCGCGCAGCACCGCCGCCAGCGTTCGCTCGGCGAGCGGCAGTTTGTACGCATTGTCCTTGGTCGGCTTCGCATCGGCGAAGAGGCGCGCGGTGACGGCCTTGGCGCCAGCAGGCAGCTCCGCCTCCGCCGCCTCGACGCGCCATGGTTTGTGCGCGACACCGCCGAGCGCAACGCGGCCGGTGCCGTCGCGCTGCACGATCGCGGCAACCGAGACCAGCGCAAAGGCGTAAGAGGCGCGGTCGCGCACCTTGCGATAGGCCTGCGCGCCGCCGACCGGTTTCGGCAGCACCACCGCGGTGATCAACTCGCTCGGCTCCAGGCTGGTTTCGATCTCGGGGCTGTCGCCGGGCAGACGATGCAGCTCGGCGATCGGGATGCTGCGCGTGGTGCCGTCGGGCCGCACCGTCTCCACGGTCGCGTCGAGCGCGCGCATCGCCACCGCCATATCGCTCGGATGGGTCGCGATGCAGGCATCGCTCACACCGACCACCGCATGCTGGCGGCTGAAGCCACCGATCGCGGCGCAGCCGCTGCCGGGCTTGCGCTTGTTGCAGGGCAGATTGGTGTCGTAGAAGTAAGGACAGCGCGTCCGCTGCAGCAGATTGCCCGCGGTCGTCGCCTTGTTGCGCAACTGGCCGGAAGCGCCGGCGAGCAGCGCGCGCGACAGCACGCCATAGTCGCGCCGCACGCGTATATCGGCGGCAAGATCGGTGTTGCGCACCAGCGCGCCGATCCGCAAGCCGCCGTCCGCGGTCTCCTCGATGCGATCGAGCGCCAGGTCGTTGACGTCGATCAGATGCGCCGGCGTCTCGATCTCGAGCTTCATCAGGTCGAGCAGATTGGTGCCGCCGGCGATGAACTTGGCGTTCGCGGTGCCGGCGGCGGCTGCGGCCGCCGCGCCCGGCGAGGCGGCGCGCTCATAGCTGAATGATCTCATGCGCTCCTCCCGGCGACCTCGCTGATCGCCTCGGCGATGTTGGAATAGGCGCCGCAGCGGCAGATGTTGCCGCTCATGCGCTCGCGGAGCTCGGCATTGGTCAGTCGCACCGGCGCATTCAGATCCGCCGTGACATGGCTCGGGATGCCGGCCTTGACTTCGGCAAGCACGGCGACCGCCGAGCAGATCTGGCCCGGCGTGCAATAGCCGCATTGATAGCCGTCATGCTCGACGAATGCCGCCTGCAGCGGATGCAGCCCGTCCGGCGTGCCGAGGCCCTCGATCGTCGTGATCTCGTCGCCCTGATGCATCACGGCGAGCGTCAGGCAGGAATTGATCCGCCGCCCGTCGACGATCACCGTGCAGGCGCCGCATTGGCCGTGGTCGCAGCCCTTCTTGGTGCCGGTCAGATGCAGGTGCTCGCGCAGGGCATCGAGCAGCGTGGTCCTGGTGTCGAGCTCCAGCTGGTGGTTTTCGCCGTTCACGTCAAAGGATACTCTCGTCATCACGGGCGCTCCGGTCGGGGCAGATTGGGCGGCCGCAGGCGGAGGCGTCGCGATCGACGACGCCGCAAGCGAGGCGGCTCCAACAATCAACAGATGGCGCCGCGATAGTTCCAAACGTCCGGAGATCTGCATGCCGCTGCTCTCCTCAAGTCAGCCGGACGCGGAACCACGACAACGACGTGTCGAGGTCTGCTCGGCCTGTCAGCAAAGGGGGGAATGCCGCGAACGGCGGAATGTTTCTCGCGGGGAAGTTAAACTCGTCGCGAGCGCCGCGGCCGCTCCCGGGAGGCAGTAGCGCCATCAGGCGCGGGCGGCCTCCGCGGCAGCATCGCCGTACAGGTCCGGCCTACGACCAACGTCCCCTGCCCGGAGTCGCGAAATTCCGGTTAGCTGCATTGCGCCGTCCTCATGCTCGCCCACGGGGAAAAGCGGCCCGGAACACGCTGGAGCTCTTGGGGCTTGCACCGGATCATGTAGGATGGCGCTACGACCTCCACCGGCGACGATGCCGGCCGACCCTGGGACCGCTCGATGACCGCGCATGTCATAGTGACCGACGAAGCCGCCACGCGCGTGATCCGGCTGCGCAGGCCCGAGAAGAAGAACGCGATCACCCAGGAGATGTTTCGCGCGATCAGCGACGCGATCGACAAGGCGCAGAACAATCCGAAGATCCGCTGCCTGATCATCACCGGCGGCTCCGGCGTGTTCACCGCGGGCAACGACATCGAGGATCTGCTCGCGCAGGGCACCTCGACCGGCGAGACGCCGCCGGCCTCCGACCTCGTCAAGTTCCTGTATTCGCTGGCCCACAATGTGAAGCCGATCATCGCCGCCGTCGACGGCGTCGCGATGGGCATCGGCACCACCATGCTGTTTCACTGCGACTATGTGCTCGCCAGCAAGACCGCGCTGTTCTCGACGCCGTTCTCCAATTTCGGCCTGGTGCCGGAAGGCGCCTCAAGCCTGTTGATGCCGCGCATGATGGGCCACCAGCGCGCCTTCGCGATGCTGGTGATCGGCCGCACCATGTCGGCCGACGACGCCCGCGTCGCCGGCTTCGTCAACACCGTGGTGGCGCCGGGGCACGCCGAGGTGGAGGCGCACAAGGTGGCGCGCGAGATCTGCGCGCTGCCGGCCGAGGCGGTGGCGATCTCGCGGCGCCTGATCCGGCTGCCGCCGGAGGACGTCACCCGCCGCATCGAGCAGGAGAACCATCTGTTCAGCGAACGGATGCGCTCCAAGGAAGCTGTCGAGGCGTTCAAGGCATTCATGGCTCGCCCGAAGGATTGAAACGAAGCGTCGCAAAATTGTAGTGGCGCGGCGCCATGATCCCGTGCTCCATGGACAGGTCATGAGACAGCCCCGCCTTTCCCCTCTCGCCGCGCTCTGCGCGTTCGGACTGGCCGCAGCAAGCCCCTGCCTGGCGCAGGCCGCGGAGCCGGTGAGCCTGCGCATTCTCGCGATCAACGATTTCCACGGCTATCTGCGGCCGCCGCCGGGCGGCATCCGCATCACCGATCCCGCTGATGCGACCAGGAAGATCATGGAGCCCGCCGGCGGCGCCGAGCGGATGGCCACCGTCGTCAAGCAGCTGCGCGAGGGCCACAAGAACAACATCTTCGTTGCGGCCGGCGACCTGATCGGCGCGAGCCCGTTCCTGTCGGCGATGTTTCACGACGAGCCGACCATCGAGTCGCTCTCGCTGATGGGACTTGCGATCTCCTCGGTCGGCAATCACGAATTCGACGAGGGCAAGGACGAGCTGCTGCGGATGCAGAATGGCGGCTGCCATCCGGTCGACAAATGCCAGGGGCCGCACCCGTTCACAGGGGCCAAATTCCGCTATCTCGCCGCCTCCACGATCGACAAGGCGACCGGCAAACCGGTGTTTCCGCCTTACGAGATCAAGCAGTTCGACGGCATTCCAGTGGCCTTCATCGGGCTGACGCTGAAGAACACCCCGAACCTGGTGTCGCCGGCCGGCGTCGCGAGCCTCGACTTCCGCGATGAGGCCGAGACCGTCAATGCGCTGGTCCCCGAGCTGAAGGCGAAGGGCGTCGAGGCGATCGTGGTGCTGATCCACGAAGGCGGTTTTCCGACCGGCGACTATAATGAATGTCCGGGGATCTCCGGGCCGATCGTCGACATCGTCAAGAAGTTCGATCGCGCGGTCGACGTCGTGATCTCCGGCCACACCCACCAGGCCTATGTCTGCGAGATCGACGGACGGCTCGTCACCTCCGGCGACAAATACGGCACCCTGGTCACCGCGATCGATCTTCAGCTCGATCCGAACAGCCATGATGTGATCAGCGCCAAGGCCGCCAACACCATCGTGCGGATCGCCGGCACCGCCAAGGATCCCGAGCAGAGCGCGCTACTGGAATCCTACGACCGGCTAGCCGCGCCGATCGCGAGCCGCGCGGCAGGCTCGGTCACCGAAACGCTGTCGCGTACGCCTGCCGAAACCGGCGAGAGCCCGCTCGGCGACATCGTCGCCGACGCGCAGCTGCTTGCAACCAGCGCCGAGCCGAATGGCGGCGCGGTGATCGCCTTCACCAATCCGGGCGGCGTGCGCACCGACATTGTCAAGCGCGAGGACGGCGCGGTGACCTATGCCGATATCTTCGCCAGCCAGCCGTTCCGCAACCAGCTCGTGACGATGACGCTGACCGGCAAGCAGCTCAAGGACGCGCTGGAGCAGCAATGGGCCGACCCGAAGCGGCCGCGCGCCCTCCAGGTCTCGAAGGGGTTCTCCTATGCGTGGGATGCGAGCAAGCCCGATGGCGCGCGCATCATCGCCACACGGATGTCGCTGGACGGCAAACCAATCGACCCGGCCGCGAGCTACCGCGTCACCGTGAATAATTATCTCGCCGAGGGCGGCGACGGCTTCACGGTGTTCAAGCAAGGAACCGCGCAGCAGTTCGGCATCTACGACGTCGATGCGCTCTATACCTACTTCAAGGCCAACAGCCCGGTGGGCCCGACGGCAGGCAAGCGGATCGAGCGGATCAATTGAGTGAGGTGTGGGGATGGCGTACGCAGCCCCTCGCGTCATTGCGAACGGAGCGGAGCAATCCATCGTCTCCGAACATGCGGCAGCATGGCTTGCTTCGCTCCGCTCGCAATGACGTGGAAAACGCCCCGGCTTTGAAAGGACGGGAACAGAGATGATGTCGGCCCTTTCCGGAACGCCGCTAACGGCCTAGATTAGGGCCTGCTCTTGCATGATCTTGGTCGGAAAACCGCTGCGCACTTTTCCGGATCATGCGTCCTCGCATGCGCATCCATTGCGCCGGGAATTTGCATGACACTGCTTCTGACGCATTCCGCCTGTCTCGACCACCTGACCCCTCCCGGACATCCCGAACGCCCCGACCGGCTGCGGGCGGTCGCCGAGGTGCTCGGCGAGGATCGCTTCAAGGCACTGGTGCGCGATTCCGCCCCGGAAGGCGACCTCGACACCGTGCTGCTCTGTCACGGCGAGCACTATGTCAGCGAACTCCGCCACATCGCGCCGACCTCCGGCATGATCTATATCGACGGCGACACCTCGATGTCGCCGGGCACCTGGGAAGCAGTGATGCGCGGCGTCGGCGGCGCGGTGGCCGCCACCGATGCGGTGATGGAGGGCAAGCATCAAAACGCCTTCGTCGCGGTGCGCCCGCCCGGGCACCACGCCGAGAAATCGACACCGATGGGCTTCTGCTTCTTCGACAATGCCGCGATCGCCGCACGCCACGCGCAGCGCAAATACGGCATCAAGCGCGCCGCGATCATCGATTTCGACGTCCATCACGGCAACGGCACGCAGGATATCTTCTGGGCCGACCCGACCGTGATGTATTGCTCGACGCACCAGATGCCGCTGTTCCCCGGCACCGGGGCCGCCGGCGAGCGCGGCGAGCACGACACCGTCGTCAACGCGCCGCTGGCGCCCGGCGACGGCGGCGCCAAGTTCCGCTCCGCTTTCGAGAACCTGATCTTGCCGCAACTAGAGAGGTTCTCCCCCGAACTCGTCGTCATCTCGGCGGGCTTCGACGCGCATCACCGCGATCCCCTGGCCTCGATCAACCTGACGGGCGAGGATTTCGGCTGGGTCACGCGCAAGCTGATGGATCTCGCCGACAAGAGCGCCGGCGGCCGCGTCGTCTCCGTCCTGGAAGGCGGCTACGACCTGCAGGGCCTGAAAGAGTCGGTAGCATCTCACGTCACCGCATTGATGGACGGGTAAATCCCCGCCACAATACGCCCGCAAAAATTCGATTGATTCTGCGCCGGGGCGAGCATGGCCTGCGACAGGTCATGTTTGGACGACAAGATCAGGTTGCGATCTGATCCACGCAATCGGGAACGCAAATGGCCGACAACACCCAAGCCGACGTGAAGAAGCTCTCCTTTGAACGCGCGATCGAGGAACTCGAATCGATCGTCAAGCGGCTCGAGGACGGCAAGGTCCCGCTTGAGGAATCGGTCGCGATCTACGAGCGCGGCGAGGCACTGAAACGGCGCTGCGAGGAACTGCTGCGCCAGGCCGAAGCCCGCGTCGACAAGATCACCACCGACGCCTCGGGCCAGCCGACCGGGACCGAGCCGCTCGACGTGCAGTAGAGCCCCGTTCCGATTCCATCGAAACGGAGTAGGCTCCGGGCGTCGGGGCCCCCACGATCATGCGACGGAATGTCCGCCCCGGCGGGCAATTGTTGCTGCTTATTTCCGGCAATCCATCACGCCGCGGAGCGACCGCGGCGATCGGTGCGGCGTGCGAATCAGCCCGCTCGGTATCGACCGGCCGCCGCTAAAATGGCCATTACTGGAACCCAGGTCCGACCCAGGCATTGAAAAGTCTAGGTTTTTCGAGACAGTGCATAGGAACCCTGCACCCCCTATCGGGTTGGCTTTGGCTACAGCTTTGGTGTAATGCTTCCAGTTCTATGGGCATTTGAAGGTGGCGGGCGGCCCGAATTTTTCGGGCGGCAAGCATCTCAAATGGTTCGACAAAACTGAACCGGGACGGGTGAAGAGCGACCAAGGTGATGCATATCACGTGGTCCAATCCGGAGTGAATCTAGGCTTACAACCAGGCACCGGCATGCCGGGGCGGCACCCAGTGTCTGGCATTCGCTGCGCGGTGTGCGCGCCATCCCATCTCGCGTCGGGCGGTTCGTTCCGACAGGCAAAAATTGGAAATTCGCTGTGACCACATTTAGTAAGACGCCGCTTCTTGACACTATTCACACGCCCGATGACCTGCGCAAGCTGAAGGTCGAGCAGGTGCGGCAGGTTGCCGACGAGCTCCGCCAGGAAACCATCGACGCGGTGTCGGTGACCGGCGGCCATTTCGGCGCCGGCCTCGGCGTGGTCGAACTGACCACCGCCATCCACTACATCTTCGACACCCCGCGCGACCGCCTGATCTGGGACGTCGGCCACCAGGCCTATCCGCACAAGATCCTGACGGGACGCCGCGACCGCATCCGCACGCTGCGCACCGGCGGCGGCCTCTCCGGCTTCACCAAACGCACCGAGAGCGACTACGATCCGTTCGGCGCCGCGCACTCCTCGACCTCGATTTCGGCCGGCCTCGGCATGGCCGTGGCGCGCGACCTCTCCGGCGGCAAGAACAACGTTATCGCCGTGATCGGTGACGGCGCGATGTCGGCGGGCATGGCCTATGAGGCGATGAACAACGCCGGCGCGATGAACTCGCGCCTGATCGTGATCCTGAACGACAACGACATGTCGATCGCCCCGCCGGTCGGCGCGATGAGCGCCTATCTGTCGCGCCTCTACTCCGGCAAGACCTACCGCTCGCTGCGCGAGGCCGCCAAGCAGATCAACAAGCGCCTGCCGAAGATCCTCGCCAATCGCGCCAACCGCGTCGAGGAATATTCCCGCGGCTTCATGATGGACGGCGGCACGCTGTTCGAGGAACTCGGCTTCTACTATGTCGGCCCGATCGACGGTCACAATCTCGACCATCTGCTGCCGGTGCTGAAGAATGTCCGCGACATGGAGACCGGCCCGATCCTGGTTCACGTCGTGACCCAGAAGGGCAAGGGCTACGGCCCGGCCGAAGCCTCCGCCGACAAGTACCACGCCGTGGTCAAGTTCGACGTCGCGACCGGCACCCAGGCCAAGGCCAAGCCGAATGCGCCGGCCTACCAGAACGTATTCGGGCAGAGCCTCGTCAAGGAAGCCGAGAAGGACGACAAGATCGTCGCCATCACCGCGGCGATGCCGTCGGGCACCGGCGTCGACATCTTCAACAAGGCGTTCCCGGACCGCACCTTCGATGTCGGCATTGCCGAACAGCACGCGGTGACCTTCGCCGCCGGCCTCGCCACCGAAGGCTACAAGCCGTTCTGCGCGATCTATTCGACCTTCCTGCAGCGCGGCTATGACCAGGTGGTCCATGACGTCGCGATCCAGAGCCTTCCGGTCCGCTTCGCGATCGACCGCGCCGGCCTGGTGGGCGCCGACGGCGCGACGCATGCGGGTTCGTTCGACAGCGCTTATCTCGGCTGTCTGCCGAACATGGTGATCATGGCCGCCGCCGACGAGGCGGAACTGGTCCACATGGTGGCAACGCAGGTTGCGATCAACGATCGTCCGAGCGCGCTGCGCTATCCGCGCGGCGAAGGCCGCGGCATCGAGATGCCGGAAGTCGGCGTTGCCCTGGAAGTCGGCAAGGGCCGCATCATCCGCGAGGGCAAGAAGGTCGCGCTGCTGTCGTTCGGCACCCGTCTTGCCGAGTGCGAGAAGGCGGCCGACGAACTCGCCGCCCACGGCCTTTCCGCGACGATCGCCGACGCGCGCTTCATGAAGCCGCTCGACGAAGAGATGATCATGAAGCTCGCGCGCGACCACGAGATCCTGATCACGATCGAGGAAGGCTCGATCGGCGGCTTCGGCTCGCATGTCATGCAGTTCCTGTCGGACAACGCCATGCTCGACAGCGGCATGCTCAAGTTCCGCTCGATGATCCTGCCCGACGTGTTCCTCGACCACGACACGCCGGCGGCGATGTATGCCCGCGCCGGTCTCGACGCCAAGAGCATCGTTGCCAAGGTGTTCGAGACCCTCGGCAAGGACTACAAGACCGAGACCGTCAAGCTCGCCTAATCGTTACGGGCGGCGCTCACTGGAGCATTTTCGGTTCTGATTGAATCAGAACCGAAGCTCCAGGTTCTCGCTCGAAAACGCACCAGCCCCGGCACGTCCATGAAGATCTATCTGGCAGGTCCTGACGTGTTCCTGCCGGATGCCGTGGAGATCGGCCGCCGCAAGGCGGAGGTTTGCGCCTATCACGGGCTGACCGGGCTGTATCCGCTCGACAGCAGCATCGATCCCACCGCCGCCGGCGCCTCGCTCGCCATCTTCAAGAGCAACGAGGCGATGATGGAGTCTGCCGACGCCATCATCGCCAATTTGACGCCGTTTCGCGGCCCCAGTGCCGACGCAGGCACGGTTTACGAACTCGGCTACATGGCGGGACGCGGCAAACTGTGCCTCGCCTATTCCAACGATCCCACGTCCTACGCCAATCGCGTGGCGCGGTTGAGCCAGGTTGTGCCGGCATCCGACGGACGCCTGATCGATGCGGAGGGGCTGACGGTGGAAGAGTTTGGATTACCGGACAATCTGATGATGATGCACGCGCTCGACCTGCACGGCAGCCCGCTGGTGACCCCGCGCGAGCCGTCGGCCGACCTCTGGCACGACCTCACCTCCTTCGAGGCCTGCGTGCGGCTCGCTGCCGCGCAGCGCCGGCAGGCGGCGAAGTGACCAGAGCGGGCGACAACGACAATAACGCATCCGCCGGCAAGCGCATCGACGTGCTGCTGGTGGAACGCGGCCTGTTCGAAAGCCGGGCGCGGGCACGCGCCGCGATCGACGCCGGCCTCGTCACCGCCGACGGCAAGCAGATCGCGAAGGCGTCAGAGATCGTCGCACCGGGCGCGGCCCTCTCGGCCGAGCCGGCGCATCCCTATGTCTCGCGCGGCGGCGTCAAGCTCGCCGGCGCGCTCGAGCACTATCCGATCGACGTCGAGGGCCACGTCTGCCTCGATGTCGGCGCCTCGACCGGCGGCTTCACCGAGGTGCTGCTCGCCAACGGCGCAAGCCTCGTGTTCGCCATCGATGTCGGCCACGGCCAGCTGCATCCCTCGCTGCAGGGACATCCGAAGATCGTCTCCATGGAGGCGACCGACATCAGGAGCTTCGAGGGCAAGCGCCTGCCGGCGCGGCCCGACATCGTGGTGATCGACGTCAGCTTCATCTCGCTGAAGCTGGTGCTGCCGGTTGCGCTGTCGCTGGCGGCCGCCCCGATGCATCTTTTGGCGTTGATCAAGCCGCAATTCGAGGCGGCGCGCAAACACTCCAAGCGCGGCGTCATCCGCAACGCGATGGTGCACCAGGAGATCTGCGACGATATCGCCGCCTTTGCCGCCTCGCAGGGTTGCACCGACATTCAGGTGTTCCCGTCCTCGATCTCGGGCGGCGACGGCAATATCGAATTCTTCCTCGGCGCGCGCCGTGGCTGAGCTTCTCACCATCGACCATGTCGGCCACCGCGGCGACGGCGTCGCGATCGAGGGATCGCAATCGATCTTTGTGCCTTATGCGCTGGCCGGCGAAACGGTCGAGGTCGACGACGTCCCGGGCAATCATCCCGACCGGCGGCGGCTGCTGCGGGTCGCGCAGGAAAGTCCCGAGCGCATCGCGCCGTTCTGTCCGCATTTCGGCGTCTGCGGCGGCTGCGCGATCCAGCACTGGAACGACGCGTCCTACGACGCCTGGAAGCGCAACATCGTGGTCGAGACGCTGGCGCAGGCGAAGATTGCGGCGGACGTCACAGCACTGGTCGATGCCCATGGCGCGGGCCGTCGCCGCATCACGCTGCACGGGCGCATGGGCACCCATGAGGTCCTCAAGGTCGGCTACGCCGCGGCAGGTTCGCACGACATCATCCCGGTCGATCGCTGCCCGATCCTCGATCCTGCGCTCGACGGTGCGCTCGAGGCGGCCTGGGCCACAGCCGAGCCGCTGATTGCGATCGGCAAGCCGCTCGACATCCAGGTCACCGCAACCGTCAACGGCCTCGACATCGATGTGCGCGGCTCCGGCGCGCTGCCGACCAGCCTGATCACCACTTTGTCGCGGGTCGCGCAGAAGCACCGGCTGGCGCGGCTGACACGCCACGGCGAGCTGGTGCTGCAGCGCGGCTCCCCCGAGATTGCGATCGGAAAGGCGAAGGTCGTGCTGCCGCCCGGCTCGTTCCTGCAAGCGACCGTCAAGGGCGAGGAGACGTTGGCCGCGCTGGTTCGCGAGCATTGCGGACGCGCCAAGCATATCGCCGACCTGTTTTGCGGCGTCGGTCCGTTCGCGCTGCGCCTCGCGGAGAAGGCGCGGATCGCGGCCTTCGACAGCGATGCCGGCGCCATCACGGCACTACAGAAGGCCGCGCAATCGACGTCGGGGCTGAAGCCGCTCAAGGCCGAGGCGCGCGACCTGTTCCGCCGCCCCCTGATGCCGCAGGAATTGCGCGACTACGACGCCGTCGTGTTCGATCCGCCGCGGCAAGGCGCACAGGCGCAAGTCACCCAGCTGGCGGCGAGCAAGGTGCCGGTGATCGTCGCGGTGTCCTGCAACGCCGCAACGTTTGCGCGCGACGCGAAAATCCTGATCGACGGCGGCTACAAGATCGCGGATGTCACTCCGGTCGATCAGTTCCGCCACACGGCGCATGTCGAGCTGGTGGCGCGGTTCGCGCGCTGACAGGACGCAGCGACGATCGCTGAGCGCGGGCGCTCCCGCTATAGTCTGCGCTCCATGTCCGACGATCCGCTGCTCGCACGCATCATTCCCGTTCTCGCCGCCGTACCGGGCGTCGCCGCCATCGTGCTCGGCGGCTCGCGGGCGCGCGGCACGGCGCATGACGCCTCCGACACCGATATCGGCCTCTACTATCGGGATGGCGCCGCGCCGGATATCGATCGGCTGCGCGAAGCTGTAACGGGTCTGGTCGACGATCCCGCTGCTGCGCATGTCACGCCGGTCGGCGAATGGGGACCGTGGATCGTCGGCGGCGCCTGGCTCACGATCGGCGGCCGCAAGGTCGACCTGCTCTACCGCAGCATCGATCAGGTCTCCGCTGTCATCGATGCTTGCCGGAACGGCGAGATCAGCATGCACTATCAGCCGGGCCATCCGCACGGCTTCTGCTCGGCGATCTGGATGGGCGAGGTCGCGCTGTGCTATCAGCTGCACGATCCCGACGGCCTCGTCGCGGCGCTGAAGGCGAGGACCGCGCCCTACCCGCCGGCCCTGCGCGATGCGTTGGTGCGGCGCTTTCAATGGGAAATCCTGTTCAGCATCGAGAATGCCGAGCTTGCCCTGCCGCGCGGCGACAGCACGCATATCGCCGGCTGCGCCTATCGCGCGCTGGCCTGCATCGCGCAGGTGCTGTTTGCGCTGAACGGGGCGTATCTGATCAACGAAAAGGGCGCGCTGGCGCAGGCCGCGAATTTTCCGGTGACGGTTCGCGGTCTCGCTGGCCGCGCCACGGAGGTCTGGCGGCAGATCGGCGCGGCCGAGCACGCCGCCGCGTTGCAGACGTTGCGCATGCTGGAGAGTGAGCTCCAGAAGATCTGTAGGACGAGTTAGAACCGTAGGATGGCTAGAGCGCAGCGAAACCCATCATTCGCGCCGCGGATATCAATTGATGGGTTTCGCTTCGCTCTACCCATCCTACGAGATCCATATGATCGGCTACCGCCCCCAGCGGTCCTGCCAGATCTTCTCGCCGATCAGGCAATTGACCCGCGGCTCCTTCTCGGCGGTCCGCATGATCGGGCGCTCGGGGGTGCGGCCGGCGACTTCGAGCAGCAGCTTGGTGCGGATCGCCTCCTTGAACTTCTCACGATCCTTGATCGTCACCACGAAGGAGCCCGGTCCGCCGATCACGCAGTCCTCGTAGTAATAGTCGAGATTTTCGATATCCATCGTCGAGTAGGACGGCTCCTTCACCATGATCGGCAGGCCGTTGATGACGATGCCCTTGTCGAGCGCCGCATCGCGCGCGGGCGTGATCGGCGTGCCGTTGTTGTTGGGCCCGTCGCCGGAAATATCGATCACGCGGCGCAGGCCGCGATGCGGATTCTCGTCGAACATCGGGATCGCGAAATAGATCGCGCCGGAGATCGAGGTGCGCGAGGCGCGGCGCACCGGCGTCTTCATGATCTCGGCGGCGACCGCATCGGCGGATTCAGGGCCGTCGATCACCCGCCAGGGGATGATGATCTTCTGATCGTTGGAGGCGGCCCATTCGAAATAGGTGATCGAAATCTTGCCGTTCGGACCGGCCTTCAGCGCCTGCAGGAAATCCTTGGAAACGATGGCCTGCGCATAGCCCTCGCGCTGGATCGCGAGCTCGTCCATGTCCATCGAATAGGAGACGTCGACCGCGATGATCAACTCGATGTCGACGCTCGGTGTGGATTCCTTTTCAGCCAGGCGATGGCCGGGCTGGGTTCCCGGGCCGGGCGCGGCAACACCGGCCACATCGCCGCTGGCCAGCATGCCCGCGACAAGCACCGCTCCGATCGAGACATACCAGCGCATTGCGGCCCTCCCGTCGTATGAGTGTCATCGTGACACGCAATTCAGGCGGCGAAAAGCGCAGATATCAGCTGTCCTTCA
Organism: Bradyrhizobium sp. UFLA01-814; assembly: GCF_046718885.1. Classification (NCBI taxonomy): domain Bacteria; kingdom Pseudomonadati; phylum Pseudomonadota; class Alphaproteobacteria; order Hyphomicrobiales; family Nitrobacteraceae; genus Bradyrhizobium; species Bradyrhizobium sp. UFLA01-814. Next base: position 30,246 of record NZ_JAQOSR010000033.1, read on the forward strand.
CATTCAGGTTAGACGTCCACACTCAAGTCAGACTTCGCTTGTCTCGAATGCGGCGACACGCGCCGTGCCGTTGCCGCAATGACGCCGTGCAAATCGAACGGTTCCAAGCCGCGCCCGAAGACGGTATTCTTACGGGGCAATCGCGAGGGAGTGCGATGCCAGATACCGTCGTCAAGCCGAATACCAGGACGAAGACCAAGGTCGAGCGGCCGCGCCTGCACAAGGTGATCCTGGTCAACGACGACTACACGCCGCGCGAATTCGTCGTCACCGTGCTGAAGGGTGAATTCCGCATGACCGACGACCAGGCCTACAAGGTGATGCTGACCGCGCATCAGCGCGGCGTCTGCGTCGTCGCTGTGTTCACCAGGGACATCGCCGAGACCAAGGCGACGCGCGCCACCGACGCCGGCCGCGCCAAGGGCTATCCGCTGCTGTTCACCACCGAACCCGAGGAATAGCGCGCCGGCGCCAGATTGCCGCGGGCCTTGCCAGTATTTTAGCGATCGCGGCGACCGGTGCTTTAGGGATCGCATGGTACCTACGCGGCATGTCCGTCGCGCTGCGCCAACAACTGTCCCTGCGGAAAACTCGCCCGGAGACCTCGTTCGGGCCGTTTCGCCCGTTGCCCGCCCTGCCCTGGCTGATCATGGCGGCGGCGCTGCGGATCGTCGGCTACGGCAATCTCGGCCTGATTGTGCCCGCGCTGGCGCTGGCCAACGCTTGCGTGCTGCTCGCCTTCTTCGCGACGGCACGGGACTCGATCCAGGCTTCCGGCGGCCGATCGTCGCTCCGCGAATTGACGCTGGCCGAGCAGATCAGACTGTCGCTGTCGATCCTGTGGCGGATCGTGCTCGTGATGATCATGGCGGCACTCGGCACCGCCGCGATCGGCTTCTCGTCGTTTGCACCGTATCTCTTGTCGGGCCTCGACGGCATGGCCTTCGATCAGGTCACCCATCTCGGCCGGTTCTGGAGTGCGGCGATCGCGGCGCTGGTGCTGCTGATCATCGTCAATGCGGAAGGCAATGGCGGTCGCGTCGCGCTGTTTGCCGCCGTCAAGGACTTTGGCCGGCACGCGCTCTGGCTTGGCGCGGCGGTGCTCGTGCTGGGCACGATCAACGTTGCGCTGGGCTACGGGCAGGCGCTTGTGCGCACCGCGATCTGGCACTTCTGGCAAATCTCGATGGTGGAGCAGCCGCTCAAGAACCTGATCTACGTCGTCTTCATCTTCGGCTTCGCCATGCTGCGGCTGTGGATCACGCTGTCGATCCTGACCTTCGGCCTGAAGCAGTCTTACGCCCGCCGCCGCTAGCTCGCAGCAGCGACCGGCGCCTCGTCGAACAGGCCGTAGACCCGTTCGGCCTTGGCAAATCCCGCGATCGGAAACTCGCCGAGATCGCTCCAGCCGCCGTCGCTGATGCCGGCGAAGCGCTCCGAGGCCACCACGGTGCGGCCGAGACGGCCGGCGATCTTCTCCAGCCGCGCGGCGAGATTGACCGCCGGACCGATGCAGGTGAAGTCGAGCCGGTTGCCGCCGCCGATATTACCATAAAGCACGCGCCCGAGATGCAGCGCGAGGCCGAAACGGAAGCGTTCGACGGCATCACCATTGGCGAATTGCAGCGCCTCGACGCCGGCGCGGGACGCGCGCGCGGCTTCCAGCACGCGTGAGCAGACCTGCACCTCGTCGCCGAGATATTCGTCGACCGGGAACACCGCGAGCAGGCCGTCGCCCATGAATTTGAGCACCTCGCCGCCATGGTCGCGGATCGCGGTGACCTGGCAATCGAAATAGAGGTTGAGGATCTCCACCACCGTCTCGGCCGGCAAGCGGTCCGACAGCGCGGTGAAGCCGCGCAGGTCCGACAGCCAGATCGCGGCATCCATCGTATCGGCATGGCCGCGCCGGATCTGGCCGCCCATGATGCGCTCGCCGGCACGGTTGCCGACATAGGTGTCGAGCAAGAGCGAGGCGGTGCGGCGCAGGGTGATGATCTCGATATAGCGCGCCAATGGCACGGCGATCGACCGGATCGCATCGACCTGCTCGTCGGTGAAGCCGCCCGGCTGCCTGGTGGTCCAGCTCGAGGCATTGACGAAGCCGTCGGTATAGACCAGCGGCACGGCGATGTAGTCGGTGACGCCCTCGGCCTGCAGGTCCACGACGATCGGAAACCGGGCGCTTGCGGGATCGTCGAGCCGCGCGCGGACCTCAATGCCCTGCCTGAAGACGGTCGACAGCGGGCTGACGGCAAATTCCGGAGAGTCCAGGATGTTGTGATCGACGGTGCCGGTTTCGACCTCGGCGCCGGGCTTCCAGAAGAAATGGCGGCCATAGATCTCCGGATGCAGCGTGCGCACGAAGACGCCGATGCGCCACAGCGGCAATCCGGCCCGCACCAGCCGTTCGCAGCATTCCGCCATCATCTGCGGCGGGGTCGGCGCCGACCGCGCGCCGCCGATCATCCACTCGATGATGTCCCGAAGCTCCGACGCATTCATGGCATTCCCCCAGGGCGGTCTGGCGACCGCCACTATATAGGGGATCAGCGCCCGGTCTGCCCGCGGTCGCGCAGAAAATGATCGGCCAGCACGCAGGCCATCATGGCCTCGCCGACCGGCACCGCCCGGATTCCGACGCAGGGGTCGTGGCGGCCCTTGGTCAGGATGTCGGTATCGGCACCCTTGCGGTCCACGGTCCGGCGCGTGGTCAGGATCGAGGACGTCGGCTTGACCGCAAAGCGCACCACCACCGGCTGGCCGGTCGAGATGCCGCCGAGGACGCCGCCGGCATGGTTGGACAGGAAACGCGTTCCGTTGTTGCCGGTCCGCATCTCGTCGGCGTTCTCCTCGCCCGACAATTCGGCGGCGCCGAAGCCGGCGCCGATCTCGACGCCCTTGACCGCGTTGATGCTCATCATCGCCGCCGCCAGGTCGCTGTCGAGTTTGGCGTAAATCGGCGCGCCGAGCCCGGCCGGCACGCCCTCGGCGACGACCTCGATGACGGCGCCGATCGAGGAGCCGCTCTTCCTGATGCCGTCGAGATAACTTTCGAAGAACGCGGCCTTGTCCTTGTCGGGACAAAAGAACGGATTGTTCGCAATCTCGTCCCAGTCCCACTTCTCGCGGTCGATCTTGTGCGGCCCCATCTGCACCAGCGCGCCGCGCACCTTCACCTCGGGCAGGACCTTGCGCGCGATCGCGCCGGCCGCGACGCGAGTAGCGGTCTCGCGCGCGGAGGAGCGTCCGCCGCCGCGATAGTCGCGCAGGCCGTATTTCGCTTCATAGGTGAAGTCGGCGTGGCCGGGGCGGAACTTGTCCTTGATCTCGGAATAATCCTTCGAACGCTGATCGGTGTTCTCGATCAGCAGCGCGATCGGCGTGCCGGTCGTCACCTGCACCCCGCTCTCCGGATGCGCCATCACGCCGGACAGGATCTTCACCGCATCCGGCTCCTGGCGCTGGGTGGTGAAGCGCGACTGGCCGGGCCTGCGGCGGTCGAGGTCGTGCTGGATCTCCTCCACGGTCAGGGGGATCAGCGGCGGGCACCCGTCGACAACGCAGCCGATCGCGACCCCATGGCTCTCGCCGAAGGTCGTGACGCGGAACATATGGCCGAAAGTATTGAAGGACATGGCGTGTCGTAACGCGCAGAGGCAGCGGGGTCAAACTTCGCGTCCGTCATTCCGGGGCGCCCGAAGGGCGAACCCGGAATCTCGAGATTCCGGGTTCGATGCTCCGCATCGCCCCGGAATGACAGATGGGGACACGGCGCGCCCTTAACTATACTTCCGCAACCCCGCCGCGCCGAACACATAGACCGCCCCCTGCTCGATAGTGAGCTCGGCGGCCGAGGCCGTGGTCTCGAAGCCGAGCGCCACCATCAGCGCCCGCGCCGTGCCGCCATGGGCAACCGCGACCGTGTCTGCCGTCACCGAGCGATACCAGTCGGTCATCCGCACCTGGACGTCGACGTAGCTCTCGCCGCCGGCAGGCGACACCGTCCACTTCTCGGCCAAACGGCGGGCATACAGCGCGGGATCCGCAGCCTGCGCCTGCGCCAAGGTCGAGCCCTCCCACGTCCCGTAGCCGATCTCGCGCAGTCGCCTGTCGAGGGCGTAGTCGCCGGGCGGCAGGCCGAGCTCGGCGCGCACCAGCTCCATGGTGGCGCGCGCCCGGATCAGCGGGCTCGCGACGAACGGCACCGTCGTCTTGTCACGGCCGTCGCGCGCCAGGAGATCGGCGAGGATGCGCCCGGCATGCGCGGCCTGGGCGCGGCCGCGCTCATTGAGGGCGATGTCCTGCACGCCCTGGAGCCGGCCTTCGGCGTTCCACTCGGTCTCGCCGTGGCGGATGTAATAGATCGTCGGTACCGGCATTCCAGTAACGGCTGGTCCCTGCTGAGTGAGAGATGTCGGCCGCCTCAAGGCTTCCACGCTTCGAATTTTTTCGGCCCGGAGGTACACCAGCACTTCGGCCGGCGACAAGCCCAAATCGGCCGCAGCTTGGGCGGTATGCGCGCAGATCGGCGCAGACGGAATAGCCACGCCGCCAGGGTGTTATGTTGGACAAGGCGGCTATCGCCGCGACCATCGAAGACTGGGATGCATGACCGCGTTTCGTCAAAGTGTCGAAGCCATGATTCCCGCGCTGCGCCGCTATGCGCGCGCGCTGGCGCGTGACACGGATATCGCCGACGATCTGGTGCAGGACACGCTGGTGCGGGCGCTGCGCTCGGAGCGGCTGTTTCTCGGCGGCGACGTCAGGAGCTGGCTCTACACGATCCTGACCAATCTGAACAAGAATCGCCGGCGTTCGCTGGCGCGGCGGCCGGCGTTCGTGCCGCTGCTCGACAACAATGCCGACGCCAGCGGCACCGAGGCCGAGGGACGCGACATCGAGCGCGCGCTGTCGACGCTGGTCGAGGAGCAACGCTCGGTGCTGCTGCTCGTCATGCTGGAGGGCATGAGCTACCGGGAGGTCGCCGATATCCAGGGCGTGCCGATCGGCACGGTGATGTCCCGCCTCGCCCGCGCCCGCGCCCATGTCCGGGCTTCGATCGAGGGCCAGCGCCCGGCGCTGCGACGGGTGAAATGATAATGTGCGCGATGGCCGGCATCATGCATGAACGATTTTCGAACAAGATTTGGCAGAGACGACTGATATGACCGACCCGAACATTCCCGTCACCGAAGACGAGTTGCACGCTTACGTCGACAACGAGCTGCCGGCCGAACGCCGTGGTGATGTCGAGGCGTGGCTTGCCACGCATCCTGACGACGCGGCGCGGGTGCAGTCATGGCGCGCGATGGCCGAGACATTGCATGCACGCTACGACACCGTGCTGGACGAGGCGGTACCGAAACGGCTCGAGCTCGAGCGGCTGGTGCGCCAGCCGCGCCGCTGGATCTATGGCGCGGTGGCGGCGACGGTCATGGCCTTCGTCGCCGGCGGCGGCGCTGGCTGGATCGCGCGCGGAGCGGCGGCGACGCCGTCGACGTTCCAGAGCTTTACGGTCGATGCACTCGATGCGCATCGGCTCTACGTGGTCGAGGTCCGGCATCCCGTCGAGGTGCCCGGCAGCGAGCGCGACCACCTGCAGCAATGGCTGACCAAGCGCTGCGGCTGGGACGTCCGCGCGCCGGAGCTGACCGGGCTGAAGCTGGTCGGCGGCCGCCTGCTGCCCGGACCGAGCGGCCCAGCATCGTTCCTGATGTATGAGAGCACGTCGGGTGAGCGCTTCACGGTCTACACCGCCAAGGTGAAGACCGAGACGACCCAGATGCGCTATGCCGTGCAGGGCAGCGACGGCGCACTGTTCTGGGCCGATCGAGGCGTCGCCTATGTCGTCAGCGGCGGCGCCGATCGCACGCGCCTGACCCAGGTCGCGCAGGCCGTCTACGATCAGATGGAGAAGAGCGGCGGGTGATCTTCCGTAATTTTACGGAAGATCAGGTCGTCGAAATTGCTTCATTTCGAGTAAGTGAATCCAGCCTCACTCAGCGTCCCAATTCCGACATCGAAAACTTCGATTCGCGTCATCGACGCGTCTCATTATCGCACCGGATGCTCACGCGAAGATGATCCGCGCCCGATCCGCCGATCGGCGCACGCGGCCTCGATTGGGGTTTTGTGTACCGCGCTGGTCCCCCTCTCGAGGCCGCACTCCTTTTCCGTCATCCGATCTGCACGCCGCAGACCTCGGACGGCCAGTTATCCTTTGTGACGCGCTCGCAGTGCCCGCGTCTACCCCGATAGACTCCGGGGTAGTTGCAGTTTCGCGTCTTCGCGTCTTTGGGGCGCGCTCTCGGCGGTCAGCCGAGATCGCTGCGCGGATTATAGGGGTTACGCTCCCGCCACGTCTGCATCAATGCCTCAAGCTCGGCATCGTTCCCGTCGGGAAGGATGATGCGGGTCGTGACGTAGAGATCGCCGACAACGCCTGCCTTCGATAGCCCCTTGCCCTTGACGCGGAAAGTACGGCCGCTCGAGGTGTTTTTGGGGATCGACAGTTCGACCGCGCTGCCGAGCGTCGGCACGCGGACCTTGCCGCCCAGCACGGCCTCGTAGAGGGTGATGGGCAGGTCGATCCGGAGATCGTTGCCGTCGACCTTGAAGAACGGGTGCGGGGCGATCGAGATCGTGATCAGGAGATCGCCGGGCGGATGGCCTTGCGCGGTCTCACCCTGCCCCTTTAGCCGGATCTGTTGGCCCGCAGCGACCCCGGGCGGAATCTTGACGTTGAGCTCGCGGCCGGTCGGCAGGCGGACGCGCTTGTCTCCGCCCCTGACCGATTCCTCCAGCGACACCGTCATGGCGACCGAAAGATCGAGGTCGACGCCGACCCCGCCGCCGTCAAACTCGAACGGACTGGCCCGGCCCGCGCGGCCGCCGCCGCCGCCGCCGCCGCGAGCGGCATTGCCGAACATGCTGTTGAGGATGTCCTCGAAGCTGCCGCCGCCCGTGCCGCCGCCGGGCCCAGAGCGGAAACTGTACTCGAAGCCGCCCGGACCGGCACGGCCGCCGGCGCCGCCACCAGGGAAACCCTGGAAGCGCGGCTTGCCTTCGGCATCGATCTCGCCGCGATCGAACTGCTTGCGCTTGTCCTCGTCGCCGACGATCTCGTTGGCCGTGTTGATCTCCGCAAAGCGGGCCGCCGCCTTCGGATCATTCTTGTTGTTGTCAGGGTGATGCTTCTTGGCGAGCTTGCGATAGGCGCTCTTGATCGTCGCAGCGCTGGCGCTCCGCTGCACCCCCAAGACCTCATAGGGGTCGCGCATCCGTCACGTCTCCTTCACGGGAAAAATCAGTCCTGGCCGGGAACCCGTCCGGGCCCACTTTGCCTTCATGTGGGGGCTCAGTGGCATTTTTGCAACTAGTCCGGCTTCGCCGGAATTCTCAGGATTTTCTCCAGGGCTTCAGGCTATGGATTTCCCACCGCCCTTGTCCAGCCTTGCACGCGGCGCCCTGCAGCCAGCTCTCGGTGGCTCCATTGACGTAGCTGGCAAGGAAATCCCGGCACGTCTTGCCATCCTCGCCCGAATAGGCCTGGGCCAGCGGCGTCACCGAACCGCGCGCGCCGGTTTCCGGATTTTCCCAGGGCTGGCTGGAATCCTTGTCGCCCTTGGTCAGCACGTCGGAGGCGGCATTGCGGGCGAAGGCGAGATCGGTGTCGGTCGGCATCACCGCATTGACCTGGGTCGGGCTGATCGAGCCCGTCACATCCTTGTCGTCGATCTTGGCGAAGGCGTCGCTGCGCGACAGGCTGCAGCCGCTTGCGCCGACGCCGATCAGGACCAATGTCACCACCGCGCCTGCGGGGTGGATCGCCGATAGGCCAACGCGCCCCCATGCCCTATATAGGGCTAGTAACGCGCTTTCGGACGCGGGCGGATGCAAATCGGGACTCCTGACATGACCGACACGACCTCCATCAAACACCCGACACCGTTAACATCGGGTGATTTCACCGCGGCGGAGGAGCCGTTCGCCCTGTTCGCCGAATGGTTTGCGGAGGCGGTCAAGTCCGAGCCGAACGATCCGAATGCGATGGCGCTTGCGACCGTCGATCCCGACGGCCTGCCCGACGTGCGGATGGTGCTGATGAAGGGCTTCGATGCCGACGGCTTCGTGTTCTACAGCCACATTGCGAGCGCCAAGGGCCGCGAATTGGCCGCAAATCCTAAGGCCGCTTTACTCTTCCATTGGAAATCGCTGCGCCGCCAGGTGCGCATCCGCGGACCGGTCACACCGGTGACCGATGCCGAGGCCGACGCCTATTTCGCCACGAGGCCGAAGCAGGCACAGATCGGCGCCTGGGCCAGCAAACAGTCGCAGCAGCTGGAGAGCCGCTTCGCCTTCGAGCAGGCGATCGCCAAGACCGGTGCGAAATATGTCATCGGCGAGGTGCCGCGGCCGCCGGGCTGGAGCGGCTGGCGGATCACGCCGCAGCGCTTCGAGTTCTGGCACGACCGCCCGTACCGCCTGCACGATCGCATCGAATTCCGCCGCGACGGCGCCGGCAGCGCCTGGTCGAAGGTGCGGCTCTATCCCTGAAAGCTGCGACCGTCATAGCCGGGCGAAAGCGCGAAGCGTGTCTTCGTATAGGATGACCCCGGCCATCGACGTCTTGATCCCAAGTCATCCCAAGTCGTTCGAAGGCGTGGATGCCCAGCACGCCGCCGCGCATGACGAAAACGAAAGAAACCGCCGATGCCCCACCCATCCAATGCGCCGCGGCGCACGCTGCTCCTGACCGGCGCAAGCCGCGGCATCGGCCATGCCACCGCGATCCGGTTCTCGTCCGCCGGCTGGCGCGTCATCACGCTGTCGCGGCATGCGTTTCCCGAGGTCTGCCCGTGGGGCGCCGGGCCGGAAGACCACATCGAGGTCGATCTCGGCAGCCATGACGACACCGTGCGCGCGATCTCCGAGATCCGCAGGCGGCTCGAGAACGATGAACTGCACGCGCTGGTCAACAACGCCGCGATCTCGCCGAAGGCTGCGGGCGGCGGCCGGCTCGGCACCATGGACACCGACATCGAGACCTGGACCCACGTTTTCCACGTCAACTTCTTCGCACCGATCATGATCGCGCGCGGGCTGCTCGAGGAGTTGAAACACGCCAAGGGCGCGGTGGTGAACGTCACCTCGATCGCCGGCTCGCGCGTGCATCCGTTTGCCGGCGCGGCCTATGCGACGTCGAAGGCGGCGCTCGCGGCGCTGACGCGCGAGATGGCATCGGACTTCGGTCGCGTCGGCGTCCGCGTCAACGCGATCGCGCCGGGCGAGATCGATACCTCGATCCTGTCGCCGGGCACCGAGAAGATCGTCGACCAGCAGATCCCGATGCATCGCCTGGGCACGCCGGACGAGGTCGCCAAGATCATCTACGTTCTCTGCACGGAAACCAGCTCTTACGTGAACGGTGCGGAGATCCACATCAACGGTGGTCAGCACGTCTGAAGCTGGGAAGAGCCGTATTTCGGGGAAGGAAGTTTTGAGGCGATCCCGGCCGCCGCCGCGGCCGTCATTGGGATTGCTTCACTTGCAGGCGTAACAAACGCAAACGAGGCTTCTGCCTCCGAGGCTTCGGCCTCTAGTCTGCGTAGAACCGACGCGACTTCTTCTCGGGCTGCCGCAGCGCGACGTCATTCAGCGCGCTGGAGCATTCGTCTTCGTCCTCGCCATCCAGCAACGCAGCGCCACAGTAACGGCAGAGTGTCGGCGAGATCGCCTGCACCTTGCCTGCTGCGCGATCCTGTTGATAGCGCGCAAAGTCGATGACGTTACGCCGTGGCGTTATGATCTTCTCAACCATTGCTGTCCTCCGGCTTCGAGGCGGGCGTTATCGCAGACAAGTTTCGCCCAAACGTTCAGCGCAACGCTCAAATTTTAGCAGAGGAAATAAGGCAGAAAACGCGTCCCAAAACGCGACGCGTGGAACCGGCTTACAGCCACTTCTTCCACTTGAAGATCCAGTACGGCACAACGGCCGCAATCAGCATCAGCACCAGTGCATACGGATAGCCGTGCGCCCATTCGAGTTCCGGCATGATCTTGAAATTCATGCCGTAGATCGAGGCGATCAGCGTCGGCGGCATCAGCACCACCGCCATCACCGAGAACAGCTTGATGATGTTGTTCTGTTCCAGATTGACCACGCCGAGCATGGCGTCGAGCACGAAGGTGATCTTGTTGGAGAGATAGGAGGCGTGGTCGGTCAGTGAGGCCACGTCACGCTGCATGGTCTTGAGCTGCTCGCGCATGTCCTTGGACCATTTCACGCCCTCGACCACCGCGGAGAGGAAGGTGACGAGGCGGCCGATCGAGACCAGGCTTTCGCGAACCTTCGAGGTCAGGTCGCCCTTGCGGCCGATCGCGATCAGGATCTGCGAATATTGCTTGGCGTGGCCGTGGCGCTCGCTCTCCGGCTCGAAGATGTCGTGAGACACCTGGTCGATATCGGCTCCGCAGCGCTCCAGGAGATCGGCGCAACGGTCGATCACAGCGTCCAGCAGTTCCATCAGCACCTGCTCGCCGGTGATGCCGGGAGCACAGGCGCGCGCCAGCTTGTTCTCGACCAGCGCGAAAGGTTTCGGCAAGTCGTAGCGTACCGTGACCAGGCGATGGCTGGTCAGGATGAAGGTGACCGCCGTGGTGCGCGGCATGTCGGTGTCGGACTGGCACATCAGCGTCGCGGTCATGTAGCGGGCGCTGTTCTCGATATAGAGGCGGCTGGAGATCTCGATCTCCTGCATGTCTTCCCGGGTCGGCACCGCGATCCCCGCAAGCTTCTCGACCGCCCGGTCCTCCTCCACCGTCGGATTCACCAGATCGACCCAGACCGCTCCCTCGGGCAGCGCGCCGAGGTCGGTCGCGGTGGCCTTCTTGAGCGAAAACTCGGACGGAACGAACACCGACAGCATCACGAACTCCACGAAACAGGGCTGGCAGGACCCGCCGACTTAGCGCGATTCTGGGGGGCGCTTCATGACCGGGGCATTAACCGGGCATCCATACTTGTGGCGGCCAGGCGGCAGTGACGTGCGCCGACTCGTCGACCGTTGCCTGTTTGCACAAAAACCAACCCGGCGCCAGAACAGTTGCGGCAAAAAAGCCACAGACGACGTCCCGCGATGCGGGAAAGGCATCTAAAGTCTGGGAATAATGGCGCGTTTCAGCAATACTGCCCTCATGGAATCGTGGCGTTTGGGGCGTAATAGTGGCGCTTTCGGGCGCGGATTTTCGATTGGAATGTAATCATGTCGTCGCTCAAAGTTACCTTCGGGATTCTGGCCGCGGGCCTGATGTTGTCAGGCTGCATGCAGGCCACAACCTATGAGGCAACCAATACCTCGAACTTCAAGCCGCGTGACAAGGAACTCCTGGCCAAGACCACCTACGTCAAGACGCCGGTGGCTGAACCGTTCCGCCGCGCCATCGTCGAGTATCACCGCAAGGAAGCCCCCGGCTCGATCGTGGTCGATTCCGACAACCATTACCTCTATTACGTGCTGAACGACGGCAAGGCGATCCGCTACGGCATCACCGTCGGCGAGGAAGCCATGGCCTGGTCCGGCATCGCCAAGGTCGGCAGCATGACCGAATGGCCGGCCTGGCACCCGACCCCCGGCGAAATCTCGCGCCTCGGCGTCCCGACCTTCGTGGCCCCGGGCCCGGACAATCCGATGGGCTCGCGCGCGATGTATCTCTATTCGGGCGGCAAGGACACCCTGTTCCGCATCCACGGCACCAACCAGCCGGAATATATCGGCGCGTCGATCTCCTCGGGCTGCATCCGCATGACCAACGAGGACGTCATCGACCTCTACAACCGGGTCAAGCTCGGCACCATCGTCGTGGTGCTGGAGCCGAAGCACGGCGACTCGCCCTACAAGCCGCAGATGGCGCTGCAGGGCGGCGGCGGCACGACCTACTGATCACATCGCAATCGCGATCAAAAGCGCCGGCTTTGCCGGCGCTTTTTTGTTGGCTGCGTCTTGGTCTCGGCGCTGCGGTCAGGCGCAGCCGCATCATCTGATTTTGTGCCGTCCGGCTTCTTGCCAGCGTCAGACTTGCCGTGGTCAGCCTTGCCTTGGTCAATTCTGGGTGCGTCCGTCTTCGACGCGTCGGATTTGGTGGCGACCTCGCGCGGCGGCGCCTCTTCGGGGCGCTCGGCCGGCAACAGCGGCGCGACTTGCGGCAGCGGGTCGTCCACGTTCCACTGGCAGATCCGGTAATTGTTGCGACGCTCGATCAGGTCGAGATGGATGTGGTCCTCGTGGTACCAGTCCGAGCCCGGCCCGAGCACCGTGGAGAAGCGGGCGCAAACCGAGTGCAGCACCGTCTCGCGCAGATCACGCGGCACGCTGCGGTCAGTCAGCGAGATCGACTTGCCGTTGGCGAGACCGAGGGCGCGCACGTCAAGCGCATTGGCGCGGCCGTGCTCGGAGAGCTGCGCGCCGGCGACCCGATTGCGGCCGCGGCATTCGAACGAGTCGAAATTGTCGAGATTGCTGATCCCGCCCCCGAGGCTCTGCGCGAGCGGCGCGATATCGGTGCGGACCCAGTCGACGACCGCAGCGGCCATCTTGCAGCGGAGGATCGCCGCGGGCTTGACCGCGACCTTGCGCTTGTCCGCCAGCACGATCGCCTCGAGCCGCACCAGATCCTCGCCGCCGCAGCCCCCGGCGCCGTGAATATCCGGAACGCTCGGGGCAATCGCGATCTCCTCGGTCAGGGCCTGCCGGCAGGCCGAAAGCTGCGGCGCGGCGGGCTCGGCCGGCTTTGCCGCCTCAACCGGCTTGGCCCTCTCGCTCGGCCTGGCCGCCTCAGTAGGCGCGGCCGGAGACTGCGTCTCGGCCGCGGGCGGCTCGGGCTCGGTTGCCGCCGGCGCGTGGGTTGGCGCCTGCGCCGGGCGCGGCTTCGGCAGCGGCACCGCCGAGCGGCGGACTGCCTTGTGCGGCCTTTGCGGCCGGGTGCCGAACAGATCGTCCCACGGAAAGCTGGGCGCGCGGCGGGCGGCCTCGGCGGGGCCTGCTTGCATGCCAAGGCAAAGCAGCAGGGCGGCGGCGGTAACCATTGCCGCGCCCCCGCGACGAAACGCGCCAACAGGCCATTTTCGGCTTGCTTTCTCCGCGCTAAAGTTCATGTCAGTTCCATGATTTTACTGCCGGCCGTCCAAGATGCCGGCGGATCATGCGTGAGGATCGAGGAGGGATTTGCGTATGCTTGGTTTGATGCAAGATTGGCCCTTGCTGTGTCACAAGATTATTGAGCACGCCGCCAAATATCACGGCACGCAGGAAGTCGTGACGCGGTCGGTCGAAGGCCCCATTCATCGCACCACCTACGCTCAAATCCATGCCCGCGCACTGAAGGTCTCGCAGAGCCTGGAACGCGACGGCATCAAGCTCGGCGACCGCGTCGCCACCATCGCCTGGAACACCTGGCGCCACCTCGAGGTCTGGTACGGCATCATGGGGATCGGCGCGATCTGCCATACGGTCAATCCGCGCCTGTTTCCGGAGCAGATCGCCTGGATCGTCAACCACGCCCAGGACCGCATCGTCATCACCGACCTCACCTTCGTTCCGGTGCTGGAGAAGATTGCAGGCCAGCTGCCGAGCGTCGAGCGCTACGTGGTGCTGACCGACAAGGCGCACATGCCGCAGACCACGCTGAAGAACGCGGTCGCCTATGAGGACTGGATCGCGGCATCCGACGGCAAGTTCGAGTGGAAGACCTTCGACGAGAACACCGCGGCGGCGATGTGCTACACCTCCGGCACGACGGGCGATCCCAAGGGTGTACTTTATTCGCACCGCTCCAACGTGTTGCACGCGCTGATGGCCAACTCGAAGGACGCGCTCGGCACCTCCGCGTCGGACACAATGCTTCCGGTGGTCCCCTTGTTCCATGCCAACAGCTGGGGCATCGCCTTCTCCGCGCCGTCGATGGGCACCAAGCTCGTGATGCCGGGCCCGAAGCTCGACGGCGCCTCGGTGTACGAGTTGCTGTCGACCGAGAAGGTCACGCACACCGCCGGCGTGCCGACGGTGTGGCTGATGCTGCTGCAATACATGGCCGCCAACAACGTCAAGCTGCCGGATCTGCAGATGGTGATCTGCGGCGGGTCGGCGATGCCGCGCTCGATGATCAAGGCGTTCCTCGACATGGGCAGCCAGGTGCGCCACGCCTGGGGCATGACCGAGATGAGCCCGCTCGGCACGCTGGCGACGCTGAAGCCGCCGTTCACCGAGCGCACCGGCGAGGAGCGGCTCGACGTCCTGCAGACCCAGGGCTATCCGCCGTTCGGCGTCGAGATGAAGATCACCGACGATGCCGGCAAGGAGCTGCCGTGGGACGGCAAGACCTTCGGCCGTCTCAAGGTCTCGGGCCCGGCGATCGCCAAGGCCTATTTCCGGGTCGACAGCAACATCCTCGACGATACCGGCTATTTCGACACCGGCGACGTCTCGACGATGGACGAGCACGGCTACATGCGGATCACCGACCGCTCCAAGGACGTGATCAAGTCCGGCGGCGAATGGATCTCCTCGATCGATCTCGAGAACCTCGCGATCGGCCATCCGGCGGTCGCGGAAGCCGCCGTGATCGGCGTCCATCACCCCAAATGGGATGAGCGGCCGCTGCTGATCGTGCAGCTCAAGCAGGGCCAGAGCGCCACGCGCGAGGACATCCTGAAGTTCATGGACGGCAAGATCGCCAAATGGTGGATGCCCGACGACGTCGCCTTCGTCGACGGCATCCCCCACACCGCGACCGGCAAGATCCTGAAAACGGCGCTGCGCGACCAGTTCAAGGACTACACTTTCCCGACCGCCGCCGCGTGAGGCAACACGAGAGATCGTAGCCCGGATGGAGCGAAGCGCAATCCGGGGTTCGGCGATCGACGGAAAGACCTGCCCCCGGATTTCGCGGAGCCTGTCATCGGGCGCGCGTTCGCGCGACCCGTTGGCTCCATCCGGGCTACACAATTGCTGCGGCGTGAACGATCCGGGTTGACGCCGCAGCCCGGCAGGAGCGTGAAGCGCGTCTTCGGCCAGTTGGCCCGGGCACGACGGCCCATCCAAGGCGCTTCGACACCCAAATCCCTTGAATTCGCCGCAGGTCCGTGGTCTCACACGACTGATCGCGGCGGCCGAGGTCGCCTGAGGACATCTCAACCGGCAGATTTTTCGACGATGGCGCGCAGGTTTTCCGCTCCCTACCAGCAGGAGCCCGTGTCCGGTCTCGCCACCTGGTCGCGCAACCTTGCCATCTTCTCCGTCGTCGCGGTGGTGGTCTCGATCCTGATCGTCCGCTTCGGGTTCCTGGAGGTCAAACCGGCGCTGGCGACCTTCTTCGGCGCGCTGGGCCTGGCCGGCCTGTCGATCCTGCTTGGGCTGGCCGCCTTTGCCGCGATCTGGCAGAACGGCACCCGCGGCATGGGCCGGATCCTGCTCGCGCTGCTGATCGACGCGGCGATCCTCGCCTACCCGGCCTACCTCATCTATCAGTACCGCAAGCTGCCGCGGATCTACGACGTCACCACCGACGCGATCGACCCGCCGAGGTTCGAGGCGCTGGCGCGGCTGCGCACCGGGGAAGGCACCAATCCTGCCGCCTATGCCGGCCTCTATTCGGCCGAGAAGCAGCGCGCGGCCTATCCCGATATCGAAACCGTCGAGCTCGAAACCCCGGTCGACCGCGCCTATGAGCTGACGCTGCGGCTGGTGAACCGCCGCAAATGGCTCGTCATCGACGCCCGCGCGCCGCAGCCGCCGCGCCGCATCGGCCGCATCGAGGCGGTGGCGCGCACGCCGATCATGGGTTTCCGCGAGGACGTCTCGATCCGGGTCACGCCTGACGACGAGGACTCCCGCGTCGATATCCGCTCGGCATCGCGCTATTTCGACACCGATCTCGGCAGCAACGCCGCTCGCGTCAAGAAGCTGATCGAGGACCTCAACACCGCCGCCGAGAGCGACAATTCCAAGCCGGCGAAGAAGGCCGCTCCTGTCGCGCCAAAGGCACCGCCGGCGAAGACGGTGAAGAAGTGACGCGGTAGCGTCATTCCGGGGCATCGCGCAGCGATGAACCCGGAATCTCGAGATTCCGGGTCTGGTGCTTCGTACCATCCCGGAATGACGAACTAGACCATCCGGTACGTCCCGCCGATCACGGGATCGCCATCCGTCGCCACGATGCCGCGTGCAACGAGGTCCTCCAGATGCGCCAGCACCGAATAGCCGGCGGCATTGGCGAGGCGCGGATCGAGCCCGATATAGATCGCCCGCACCATGGTCGGGATGTCGGCCTCGCCCTTGCCGAGACGATGCAGGATCGACGCCTCGCGCGCCCGGCGATGCCGCGCCAGGAAACGGACGTAGCGCGGGCCTTCAGGAATCTCCGGGCCGTGGCCGGAGAAATACAGCTGCTCGGGCCGCTGCTCCAGCCGCTCCAGCGAGGCCATGTAGTCGATCATCGAGCCGTCCGGCGGCGCCACGATCGAGGTCGACCAACCCATCACATGGTCGCCGACGAAATTGATGCTGCGCTCGGCCCAGGCGAACGCCAGATGGTTGGCGGTGTGGCCGGGGGTGGCGACCGCCTCCAGCGCAAAGCCCGCCCCCTCGATGACGTCGCCATGCTTGACCTGCACATCGGGCCGGAAATCGCGGTCGGCGCCGGATTCCGGATTGTGCTTCTCGCTCTCGAAGCGCGGGCGCGAGGCGCGGTGCGGTCCCTCGGCATAGACCGGCGCGCCGGTCGCGGCCTTGATCCGCGGCGTGTTCGGCGAATGGTCGCGATGGGTATGGGTGACCAGGATATGCGTCACGGTCTCGCCCTTGACCGCATCGAGCAGCGCCCTGGCATGCGCCTCGTCGTCGGGACCGGGATCGATGATCGCGACCTTGCCCTCGCCGACGATGTAGCTGACCGTGCCGGTGAAGGTGAACGGGCTCGGATTGTTGCAGAGGACACGGCGAACGCCGGGGCGGACCTGTTCGACCACGCCGGGCTTCAGCGGAAAATCGCGGTTGAACGGGATGTCGTCGTTGTCGGCCATTTTGGAATTTCACTCCGACGTCATTCCGGGGCAGCCCGACAGGGCTGAACCCGGAATCTCGAGATTCCGGGTTCGATGCTGACGCATCGCCCCGGAATGACTGTGAAAGGATTTACGAGAACGCCTGGATGCCGGTGATCCCGCGGCCGAGGATCAGCGCATGGACGTCGTGCGTACCCTCATAGGTGTTCACCGTCTCGAGGTTCGCCGCGTGACGCATCACGTGATACTCGATCTGGATGCCATTGCCGCCGTGCATGTCGCGCGCCATGCGGGCGATGTCGAGCGACTTGCCGCAATTGTTGCGCTTGACGATCGAGATCATCTCGGGGGCCATCTTGCCCTCGTCCATCAGGCGGCCGACGCGCAACGAGGCCTGCAGGCCGAGCGCGATCTCGGTCTCCATGTCGGCGAGTTTCTTCTGCACCAGCTGGGTGGCGGCGAGCGGCCGGCCAAACTGCTTGCGGTCGAGCGTGTATTGCCGCGCGCGATGCATGCAGTCCTCGGCAGCGCCCAGTGCGCCCCAGGAGATGCCGTAGCGGGCGCGGTTGAGGCAGCCGAACGGGCCCTTGAGGCCGGAGACGTTGGGCAGCAGCGCGCTTTCCGGCACCACCACATTGTCGAGCACGATCTCGCCGGTGATCGAGGCACGCAGCGAGAGCTTGCCGCCGACCTTCGGCGCCGACAGGCCCTTCATGCCCTTCTCGAGGATGAAGCCGCGGATCTGGTTGTCGTGCGCAGCCGACTTGGCCCACACCACGAATACGTCGGCGATCGGCGCGTTCGAGATCCACATCTTGGCGCCGTTCAGCTTGTAGCCGTCAGCGACTTTCTCGGCGCGGGTCTTCATGCCGCCGGGATCGGAACCGGCATCCGGCTCGGTCAGGCCGAAGCAGCCGACCCATTCCCCGGTCGCGAGCTTGGGCAGATATTTCTTGCGCTGGTTTTCGTCACCATAGGCATAGATCGGATACATCACCAGCGACGACTGCACCGAGTTCATCGAGCGATAGCCGCTATCGACGCGCTCGATCTCGCGCGCCACGAGGCCATAGGCCACGTAGCTCGCATTGGCGCAGCCATACTCCTCGGGCAGCGTCACGCCGATCAGGCCGAGCTCGCCCATTTCGTTGAAGATCTCGCGGTCGGTTTTCTCTTCCAGATAGGCCTTGGTGACCCGCGGCAGCAGCTTGTCCTGCGCATAGGCCCGCGCCGTGTCGCGGATCAGGCGCTCGTCTTCGGTGAGCTGGTCGTCGAGCAGGAACGGATCATCCCACTGGAAGCTGGCGGCAGCCGGCTTGTCCTTGGCCTGGGGGCGCACGCTCATGAAACATCCTTTCGCATCGTCTATCGGAAATTGGCGGGTAAATTAAAGCGCTATGCTGCGAAGCGCAATTGGTGATCCTCTCACCGTCATTCCGGGGCGCGCACTGGCGCGAACCCGGAATTTCGAGATTCTGGTGCGCAATCGCGCACCCGAGGGTTCGATGCTGTGCATCCCCCGAATGACTGACGTTAAGTCTCCAGCTTCTCGTTCGACACGATCTCGATGCCGAAACCTGACAATCCCTTATAGTCGTGCACCGACGAAGTCAGGTGCCGGATCGAGGTAACGCCGAGATCGCGCAGGATCTGTGCCCCGACGCCGACCTCGCGCCACTGCCTGTGGCGATCGGCCTCCGCCGTCTTCTGCTCGCCGACCGGCTCGACCGGAACACCGGCGGCACCATCGCGCAGATATACCAGCACGCCGCGGCCGGCGTCCTTGAAGTGCCGCAACACGGCTTCCATTCGCGCCGGCCCGGTGAACAGGTCTTTCACGATGTTGGGCTTGTGCAGCCGCGTCAGCACGTCCCGGCCGTCGCCGATGCCGTTATAGACGAAGGCGGCGTGCATGATCTCGTCGAACGGCGAGCGATAGGCGTAGCCCTGCAGCGGACCGATCGGGCTTTCGGTGGTAAAGGTCGCGACCCGCTCGATCAGCTTCTCGCGCGCCTGGCGATAGGCGATCATGTCCGCGATCGTGACATGCTTGAGCTTGTGGGCGGCGGCGAATTTCGCGACCTGCTCGCCCTTCATCACGGTTCCATCGTCGTTCATCAGCTCGCTGATGACGCCGACCGGCGGCAGCCCGGAGAGCCGGCACAGATCGACCGCCGCCTCGGTGTGGCCGGAGCGCAGCAGCACGCCGCCGTCGCGCGCGATCAGCGGGAAGATGTGGCCGGGGCGCGCAAAATCATTGGCGCCGGCGTTGGGATTGGCGAGCGCGCGGCAGCAGGAGGCGCGCTCCTCGGCCGAGATGCCGGTGCCGCCATCGGGCTTGTAGTCGATCGAGACCGTGAAGGCGGTGGTATGATTGGACTCGTTGTGCGCCACCATCGGGTCGAGCCGCAACCGGCGGGCGTCCTCGGTGGTGATCGGCGCGCAGACGATGCCGGAGGTGTGGCGGATGATGAAGGCCATCTTCTCCGCCGTGCAGAACGACGCCGCGACGATCAGATCGCCCTCGCCTTCCCGATCGTCATCGTCGGTGACGACGACGAGTTCACCCTTCGCAAAGGCTTGCAGCACTTCCTGGATCGTATCGGCCATTGTCCTGACATCTCGCTATATGCAGGCAGTGGATTAGCCGGGTTCCGATGTCAGCGCCAGTATCATTATGCAACCCGCCATGCATCCGGCAGGCATACCAGGGCGGTGACGGCGGCTTCCGTAGCCCGGATGGAGCGAAGCGCAATCCGGGACATTTCCGCGTGCACGATCCCCGGATTTCGCGGAGCCTGTCATCGGGCGCGCGTTCGCGCGACCCGTTGGCTCCATCCGGGCTACAAAACTGGCTCGCCCTATGGCAGCACCTCGCGCCGGTCGCTGAGCTGGACGTCCAGCTCGGCGCGCTTGTCGTCGAGCAGGCCGGCGTCGGCCGCTTCGATCACCGAATAGAGCTCGCCGGCGTCGCTGAGCCGGGTCACGGTCACGTAGTCGGCGCCGGCGCTGTAGAGGTCGTCGACGCCGGTCAGGAGGTCCGCGGTGGCAACGATCCGCGCGGTCGGATTGAGGGCGCGGACGTGGCGCACCAGCTTCTCATTGTCGGCGCCGACCAAGAGGAAGTCCGGCACGCTCAGGATGATGATCTCGGCCTTGCCGATGCCGGCATGAACCAGGGTGTCGACATTGCTGATGTCACCATAGATCACATGCATGCCGCGGTCGGACAGCGTGCGGAACACCAGCGGGTTGAAATCGATGACGCTGATCTGCTCGAGCAGCGACTGGTTCTGCCGCTCGATCTGGCTGATCAGCGCGCTCGCCGCGCGGAAAAAGCCGAGGATGACGATGCGCCGGATCTCGCCATGTCCGCCCTCGTGCCCAGCCTCGCCGCGGCCCTGGCCTTCCTGGTCGAGGTCGCGCAGCCCGATCCGCTTCAACGGACCGATCAGGCCGCGCACGATCTGGTCGCTGCGTCCCATCGCGAAGGTCGAGAGCACCGCCAGCACCACGAAGGCGAACGAGACCGCACTCGCGGTTTCGGTTCCGATGTGGTTGGCGGCGACACCGGTCTGGATCACCACCAGCGAGAACTCGGAGATCTGCGCCAGGTTGATCGCCGGCAGCAGGCTGGCGCGCAGCCCCTGCTTCATCAGATAGAGCGGCGTGAATGTCGTGATCAGGCGGCTCGCCACCGTGAAGGCCGCGATGACAAGCGCAAGCCAGATCACCGAGAGGCCCGGAATCGGGATCGTCATGCCGAGCGCGACAAAGAACAGGGTGATGAAGAAATCCCGCAGCGTCGTGACCTTGGCGGTGACGTCGAGCGCGTAGGGAAAGGTCGAGATCGAGACGCCGGCGACCAGCGAACCCATCTCGCGCGACAGATGCAGCCGCTCGGCGATCTCGCCGATCAGGAAGCACCAGGCGAGCGCGCCGAGCAGCACGAGCTCGGGCCGCCGCGCGATCTGGTGGAACAGCCGCGGCAGCACGTAGCGGCTCAGCACCAGCGCGGTCGCGACCAGCACCGCGACGCGGGCAATCGACAGCAGCACGACACTGATCTGCAGATTGTCCAGGCTCGGCTGCACCGCCAGGAACAGGATCGCGAAGATGTCCTGCAGCACCAGCACGCCGAGCGTGATGCGGCCCGGCAGCGTGTCCAGCTCGCGCTTCTCGTAGAGCACCTTGACGATGATCACGGTCGAGGACAG
The DNA here is from genome assembly GCF_046718885.1 of Bradyrhizobium sp. UFLA01-814. Classification (NCBI taxonomy): domain Bacteria; kingdom Pseudomonadati; phylum Pseudomonadota; class Alphaproteobacteria; order Hyphomicrobiales; family Nitrobacteraceae; genus Bradyrhizobium; species Bradyrhizobium sp. UFLA01-814. Next base: position 51,525 of record NZ_JAQOSR010000033.1, read on the forward strand.
CGCGCAGGCGACGCAGAGATAGATTGCGTCGAACTTGCCGCCGCCGACCGCAAGCCCGATAGCGGCAAAGAACGCCACGCCGATCAGACAGCCGCCGATCAGCTCGCCGGCACCGGCGAACAGGATGACCTTGCCGGCACGGATGATCTTCTTGAGGTCGATTTCCAGCCCGATCATGAACAGCATGAAGATCAGGCCGAGCTCGGAGATGACGCTGATCGATTCCTGGGACTTGACCCAGCCCATGCCGAATGGACCAATGAAAAAGCCGGCGATAAGGTACGCCAGTATCAGCGGTTGCCGGGAGAAGTGGGCCAACAGCCCGATCCCCCAAGCAAAGAGAATACAGAGCGTGATATCGGGAATCAGTTCATGCATGCGTCAAAGACTTCCTGTTGCCGCAACCTAGAGGGCCGGGCGTGAGGATCAACCGAGCAATGTGTCACATCCGCGCAGGCGGCATTTTTCTCGCAGTTTTGCTCTGCCTGCTCACCGTGCGCATGTCAGAGGCGCTAGCACAATCCCCCGGAAGTATTGAACAAAATTTCGCGAACTCGTTGACGGCGGTGCCATCGGAGGGCCTCACCGCGTCCGGTGCATTCTACGTGCCGGTGTATTCCAGCGTGTCGATGAGCCAGGGCAAGCTCAGGGCCGATTTTTCGGTGACGCTCAGCGTGCACAACGCCTCCGAGACGAAGCCGCTGGTGCTGAAGCGGATCGCCTATTTCGACACATCAGGCAAGATGGTGGAGAGCTACCTCAAATCGCCGGTCGCGCTAAAACCGTTTGCGACGGTCGAGGTCGCGATCGCCACGACCGATACCCGCGGCGGCACCGGCGCGAATTTCGTGGTCGATTGGGCGGCCGCCGGCGACATCGCGGAACCGGCGGTCGAGGCCCTGATGGTCGGCAGTGTCGGCGCGGGGCACTACGCCTTCGTCAGCCAGGGCCGGCCGATCCGCCTGGTCGGCAAGAACTAACCTCATGGAAGGCCGCTTGCCGCGGCCTTCTCAACGATAACAACACGGAGCGAAACGTCCATGTCCACCTCAGCCCAGTTCGACTTTGCACCGCTGTTTCCGGCCGGCCTGCCTGCGCCGGCCGCACGCTGGACCGGGCTCGCCAAATACAGCTTCGTCGGCGGCAACAACGATCCCGATCAGGTCCCGGTCGACGGGCTGCTGGAGGCGGTCAACGCCGTGTTGAAGCGCGAGGGCAGGAATCTCGCGACCTACAATCTCGCGCACGGGCCGCAGGGCTATCTGCCGCTGCGCCAGTTCCTGACCGAGAAGCTGAAGCGCGACGCCGGGATCGCCTGCACGGCGGACGAGATCATGATCGTCTCCGGCTCGCTGCAGGCGCTCGACCTGGTCAATCACACATTGCTGGCCAAGGGCGACACCGTACTGATCGAGCAGGAAACCTATCAGGGCTCGCTGAACCGGCTGACACGGCTCGGCGTCAATGCGGTCGGCATTCCCCTCGATGGCGAGGGCATAAGGATCGATGCGCTGGCCGCGGCGCTCGCCGATCACAAGCGGCGCGGCATCACGCCGAAATACATCTACACCATCCCGACGGTGCAGAACCCGACCGGCTCGATCCTTCCCGAGAGCCGCCGCGCCGAGATGCTGAAGCTGTCAAGGGAATACGGCGTGCCGATCTTCGAGGACGATTGCTATGCCGATTTGATCTGGAGCGGCGAACGGCCGCCCGCGATCTATGCCATGAGCAAGCATGGCGGCGTGATCCATATCGGCTCGTTCTCCAAATCGATCGCGCCTGCGCTGCGGGTCGGCTTCATCGTCGCGCCCTGGGAGATCATGTCGCGAATGCTGCCGCTGAAGACCGACGCCGGCTCCGGCGCACTGGAGCAGATGGTGCTCGCGGAATATTGCGCGCCGCATTTTTCGACCCACGTGCCGCGCCTGACCAAGGGCCTGCGCGCCAAGCTCGATACGCTGATGGAGGCGCTGAACGAGCAGTTCGGCACCGCGGCCGAGTTCACGGCGCCCAAGGGCGGCATCTTCCTCTGGGTCAAGCTGCCCGACAATGTCGACACGCTGAAGCTCTATCAGGCGGCGCTTGCCGCCGGCGTCTCGATCAATCCGGGACCGGAATGGTCGACCAGCAAGGCCCATTCCGGCAGCCGGCTCCGCCTCTGCTTCGCCAGCCCCTCGCACGAGCAGATCCGCGAGGGCGTCGCCGTGCTGGCGGAGGTATGCCGCAAGGAGTTCGGCGTGCCGGCGCGCAGCAGCAATGTGGAGAAGCGCGGCTAGATCATGATGACTTTGCGCTGAAGTGAGCTGCGGACTCCGCTTCACCTCGCCCCGCGTGCGGGGAGAGGCGCAGGCCGCCTTTGGCGGCCGTTCTCAAGAACGCCGAAGCAGAGCTTCGGCTATGACGCATCGTCAGATGCGTTCCGGGTGAGGGGGAGCCTCCGCAACCTCAGCTATCGCCGGATACGCGGAGGCAGCCCCTCACCCCAACCCTCGCCCCGTAAGAACGGGGCGAGGGAGCGCAGCGCGCTTGCGGTCGCCATTCGATCTGATCTCATCATGCTCTACCGATCCGCGCGCCTACCTCACCGAGAACGGCGCCTGATAGGGCCGGCCGAACGGCACGCCGTTGACCACGGTCTGCACCGGCTTCAGCAGCAGATTGCCGTCGCGCTTGTTGTTGCGGGTGTCGACGAAGGAGACCGGGCCTTCGACGAGGTCCATGATCGCGACGTCGCCGGGCGCGCCACGCTGCAGCGTGCCGATCTTCGGGGTGCGGTTGATGATCCGCGCCGGCACCGAGGTCGCCATCGCCACCACCTGATCCAGCGAGGAGCCCATCGCGAGGAACTTGCTCATCACGTTCGGCAGGAACGGGATGCCGGGCGAGTTGCCCGAGAAGACGTGGATGTCGGAGGAGATCGTATCGGGCGTGCAGCCGGCGGGGATCGCGACTTCGGCCACCGTGAAATCGAAGCTGCCGCCGCCATGGCCGACGTCGAACAGCACGCCGCGCTGCTTGGCCGCGAGCGCAGCCGGCAACAGCTTGCCCTCCTGCACGATATTGGTGAAAGCGCCGGACATGTTCGGCGCGCCGGAATAGGCATGGGTCAGGATATCGCCGGGCCGCAGCAGATTGAGGATGTCGGCCATCAGCTCCCTGGTCTCGACGCCGCCGATATGCACCATCATCCGCGCCGGCCAGCCGCACATCTCGCAGGCCTGGATGCCGCGCTTCAATGGCTCGAGGCCATGCTTGAAGATGACGTTTTCCGACATCCGCACCTTGACCCCGATCAGGAAGTCGGCGTTCTCGGCCAGCGCCATCGCGCAGGCTTCGACCTGGGCGTTGTCGATGTTGTAGAGCTCGGCCACCGGGAATGCCGACAGGCCGTTGTTGACGATATGGACGAAGGCGTAGATCCGGGCCCGCGATTGCGCCACGATGAAGCGCCGCAGCGCCGCGAGGTTGTTGACACCGGCGTCGCCCGCCGAGACCACCGTCGTGGTGCCCTGGAATTGCACCAGCTCGTCGGCGGGAATGCCGATCGCCGATCCATACGGGTAGACGTGGCAGTGCAGATCGACCAGGCCCGGCATCACGACCTTGCCCGAGGCGTCGATGGTCTTGGCGGCGCGGGCAGCCGGGATCTCGTCTTCGATCGCCTCGATGATGCCCCAGCGGATGCCGATGTCCCGCTTGCCGCGCAGCGACTGGCTGGGATCGATGACATCGCCGTTCTTGATCACGAGGTCGAACTTGTCGTCCGGCCCCATCGCCGCAGCGGCCGGCCCGGCGATGGCGGCGGCAGCGGCCGATCCCGTCACTTTCAAAAAATCCCGGCGTGAAAATTCGCTCACGGCAACGTCCCCCCGAACATTGATTTTTATGACGCGATGATGCGTCGGACGCCGAAGTTAGGCAAGGCCGCCGAGAGGGGGCGGCGGCGCTCGCTGTCGGTTATGCAGCCTGCTCGCGGCGAGCGCCGCAACGGCTGTTGTTGCTGAACAACTGTTCAGAAAACTCCTCTGGTTCCTGAGGAACGTTTCAAAGTTCGCACGGTTTTCTCTTCACTTATTTGAGGAGGATGAGATGAAAAAGATTGGCTTTCTTCTTGCGGCGGTTGGTGCGCTTGCGGTGGCCGTCCCGTCGATCGCGAGCGCCGAGACGGTCGTGATCAGACATGGCGGTCATCATCACTGGGACCGCGGCTGGGGCGCACGCGCCGAAATGCGCCATGACCGTGGCTGGCATCGCGGTTGGCATCACGGCTGGCATCACGACCACGACCGGACGGTGATCATCAAACGTCATCGCTACTAACGACCGACACAACGGAAAATGGCTCCTCACGGAGCCATTTTCTTTTCTGCTTCTCAGGGCCAGCGTCCTCAATCCCACGCCGGCGCAAACCCCGGATCGACGCAGCGCATGTCCTTGCGCAGCGCCGCAATCGCCTTGCGGTCCTCGTCGTCGAGCTTGACCTTCAGTGCGTCGAGATTGGCCTTTTGGCTTTCGGCGCGCGAGGCTTTCGGAATAGCCGCCACGCCATCCTGATCGAGCAGCCATTTCAGCGCCACCTGTGCTGCGGTCGCATCATGCTTGCTGCCGATTTTCGCCAGCGTCTCGTCGGTGGCGAAGCGGCCCTGGGCGAGCGGACAATAGGCCACCAGCGGGATCGATTTCGCGGCGAGATATTTGCGCACCGGCGTCTGGTCCAGCATCGCGTGATATTCGATCTGGTTGCAGGCGATCGGTGCCTTGATGTCCTCGACCACGGTCTTGAGCAGCGCGGTGGTGAAATTGGCGACGCCGATCGCGCGGGTGCGGCCTTCCTCCTTCAGCTTCATCAACGTCTCGAAAACGGCAGGCAGCTTCATGCTCCGCGACGGCCAGTGCACCAGATAGAGATCGACGTGATCGAGCCGCAGCTTCTTCAAGCTGGCGTCGAACGCTGTCCGGATCGCATCCGGCGCCAGGTTCTCGTGCCAGACCTTGGTGGTCACGTGCAGGTCCTTGCGTGCGACATTCGATGTCGCGATCGCCGCCCCGATTGCCTCTTCATTGCCGTACATCTCGGCGGTGTCGATATGCCGATAACCGAGCCCGAGCGCGCTCTCGACCGCCGCGCGGCAGGCGTCGCCCTGCATGCGGAAGGTGCCGAGCCCGAGCTGCGGCAGGCTGATGCCCTGTGTCTGCAGATTTTCCATGGATAGCTCCTGACGCGTGGGACGCCGATGCCATCGACGACGTCACGCCAGCAAATCGTTTCGTGGGAATGAAATTGGCAGGACTGCCGACATGCAGTCTGCCCGCAAACCGGCCCTTCGGGCAAGACGCCGGCAATCAAGATGTCGCGACGGGATCAGAGACGGCGCTAGATGTGTTGCGCCATGATCTGGCCGGGCCGCGCGTCCGGCCGCGGCTCGATATCGACCGACCAGAGATCGTGGTTGTCGACGTCCTTCAGCGTCACCGTCATCACCCCGGTCTTGCCGTCGATGTCGACGCGGCCGAAGAATTGCAGGCCGAAGCACGGCGCGAGATTGTCGCCCTGCTCGGCCGAGCAGCCCTTCTGGTACATCGCCTTCGGGCCAAAGGTGTTGTCGAGCTGGCCCGGCGACCAGGTGCCGGCATGCAGCGGACCGGAGACGAACTCCCAGAACGGCTCGAACTCCTGGAACATCGCGCGGTTCGGATCATAGTGATGCGCGGCGGTGTAGTGCATGTCGGCGGTGAGCCACACCGTGTTGCGGATGCCGGCGCGCTTCATGAAGGACAACAGATCGGCGATCTCGTGCTCGCGCCGCGCGGGCGGGCCGTCGCCGAGCGCGACCGCATCCAGGCTGACGAGGCCGATCGGCAGATCCGCCGCGATCACCTTCCACACAGCATCCGACGCCACCAGCTCCCGCTTCAGCCAGGCGAGCTGACTCTGGCCGAGGATGCAAGCCTGCTCCGGATCGCCCTGCTTGTTCCAGCTGGAATCGCGGTACGAGCGCATGTCGATGATGAAGACGTCGAGCAGAGGCCCGTAGGGAATCTTGCAGTAGACGCGGCCATCGCGCTCCGGCATCAGCCGCATCGGCATGAATTCGTGGAAGGCGCGGCGTGCCCGCGCCACCAGACGCGAACTGCCGTCCGCCTCATAGCCGGTCGCATCAGTGGTGCCGAGCGGCGACCAGTCGTCGGCCACCTCGTGGTCGTCCCACTGCGCGAACATCGGCACTTCGGCGTGGAAGGCGCGGAAATTCTCGTCGAGCCAGTTGTATCTGTAGTTGCCGCGAAACTCATCGAGGCTGTGCGCGACGACGGATTTCTCCTCGGTGACGATGTTGCGCCATACCTCGCCGTTCGGGAGCTTCTGCTCCGACGGCACCGTGCAATCGGCATAGATGTGATCGCCGGAATGGATGAAGAAGTCCGGGCGCTCGTCCAGCATGGTGCGGTAGCTGCGCAAGCCGCCGCGCGCGGGGTCGATGCCCCAGCCCTGCCCGACGACGTCGCCCGACCAGACGAAGGAGACCGAGCAGCGGTCGACCGGCGCGGTGCGGAAATGCCCGATGCGGCTTTCGCCTGATGTGCCGTCGCGGTCCTCGAAGCTGACGCGATAGAACAGGTCCTGGCCCGGCGGCAGGCCGTCGAGCAACAGCTTTGCGGTGAAGTCGCGCTCGGGCAGCGCGTCAGCGGACGCGGCGCGCAGGATGGTGGCGAAGCTTTCGACCGCCGCGCATTCGATGCGCATCCGCGCCGCGCGATCGGCGCGGGCCCAGATGACAGCGGAATCGCTGGCGACGTCGCCGGACTGGATGCCCGCGATCGCGGGCCGATCCGCGGCGCGGCTCAGATACGGTCTTGCCAGCGCGCCGAATCCCGCCAGCGCCGCGGTCGACGCCGAGCGCACCAGAAGCTGACGCCGGGTGAGGCCTCGCCGCCTCGCGGAGTTCGCTGTCGGCATCGAATAACCTTCGTCGAATCGCAACGAAGGTTTTGCCTGCGCTCCTTGACTCCGGCCTTACGGTTTCTTGGCTCTCCGCCGACGGTTTTGCGACGGCGGGATGACTCGGCCACGTCGATTGGAACGCAGCACGCCGAGCATTCGATCTAAACCCGTCATCCTGAGGCGCGAGCGGAGCGAGCCTCGAAGGATGAATCGGCCACGGACGGGGCCGTCCATCCTTCGAGACGGCCGCTTCGCGGCCTCCTCAGAGCCTGACTGAAAAATGGGTGAGTGATCTCAGTGGGGTGTGATTCCATCGGATTTGCAAAGATTCGAGG
>NZ_JAQOSR010000340.1:0-2779 GCF_046718885.1 Bradyrhizobium sp. UFLA01-814
GCCCTTCATCACGATGTTGCCGCGGAACATGACCTCGCCGATGGTCTCGCCGTCGCGCGGCACCTCGCGCATGGTCTCGGGATCGAGCACCGTGACGCCTTCCTGCAGCGGATAGGACACGCCCTGACGCCGCTTCAGCTGCGCGCGCGCGTCAGCCGACAGCTCGTCCCAGCCCGGCTGCTCGGCGCAGACCGAGGCGGGGCCATAGACCTCGGTCAGCCCGTAGACGTGGGTCAGCTTGATGCCGATGCGCTCGCCACCCTCAAGCACCGCAACCGGCGGCGCCGCGCCGGCGATCAGGCCGACGACGGGCTTTGCCTTGCCGCTCTTCGGCGCATCGGGCGCGTTGATCAGCGTGTTGTAGACGATCGGCGCACCGCACATGTGGGTGACGCCGTGCCTGGGGATCAGCTCGAAGATCTTGGCCGGATCGACCTTGCGCAAGCAGACATTGACGCCGGCGGTCGCCGCGATCGTCCAGGGGAAGCACCAGCCGTTGCAATGAAACATCGGCAGCGTCCAGAGATAGACCGGATGCTGGCCGAGATTGCCGGCGAGGATGTTGCTGACGGCGTTGAGATAGGCGCCGCGGTGATGGGTCACGACGCCCTTGGGATTGCCCGTCGTGCCCGACGTATAGCTCAGCGCGATCGCATCCCATTCGTCGGCCGGCGGCCGTTCGACGAAGCCGGGATCGCCCGCCGCGACCGCCGCCTCATACTCGATCTCGCCGATCCGCTTGCCGCCGCTGAAGGCCGCGTCATCGACGTCGATCACGAACGGCTTTGCGCCCTTCATCAGGGTCAGGGCCTCCGCGATCACGCCGGAGAATTCGGGATCGACCAGAATGATCTTGGCGCCGCCATGCTCGAGCTGGAACGCGATCGACGCCGCGTCGAGGCGGATGTTGAGCGCGTTGAGCACCGCGCCGGTCATCGGCACCGCGAAGTGCAATTCGTTCATCGCCGGGATGTTAGGCAGCATCGCCGCGACCGTGTCGCCATGGCCGATGCCACGGCCCGCGAGATAGGACGCAAAGCGCTTGCAGCGTTCGTAGGTCTGTTTCCAGATGAAGCTGCGGCCCTCATAGACCGCGCTGATGTGGTCGGGATAGACGGCGGCCGAGCGCGCCAGGAAGCTCAGCGGCGAGAGCGGCACGTAGTTGGCCGGCGTCTTGTCCAACCCGATCGAGTACTGGTTTTGAGCTGCACTCATGGCTCTATCCCATCCGCAAGGTGCTTTACAGGAAACCGATCGATATCCAGGGGAAGATGGCAACGATGATCAAGCCGATCAACAGCGCCAGCATGTACCCCCAGATCGGCCGGATACCCTCGGCCGGATCGACGCGCCCGATGGCGCAGGCGGCATAATAGCCGACTCCGAACGGTGGCGCGAACAGCCCGATGCCCATCGCCAGGATGATGATCATGGCGTAGTGCACCTCGTGGACACCGACCTGGTGCGCGATCGGAAACAGCAGCGGCCCGAACAGCACGATCGCCGGGATGCCCTCGAGCACGCTGCCGAGGATCACGAAGGCCAGGATCGAGACCGCGATGAAGGTCGCCGACCCGCCGGGCAGCCCGGTCATCGCCGCCGCCAGCGCCCGCGAGAAGCCGGACTGGGTCAGGCCCCAGGCCATGCCGGTCGCAGTCCCAATGATGAAGAGGATCGCGCCCGACAGGCACGCCGTGTCGATCAGCATCGGCAACAGTCGCCGCCAGTTGAACTTGCGGTAGATCAAGAGCCCGATGACGAAGGCGTAGACGATCCCGATGGTCGAGACTTCGGTGGCGGTGGCGATGCCTTCGACCACGGCGTAGCGGATCACGAAGGGCAGGGCCAATGCGGGCAGGGCGAACACGAACGCCTTGCCGATCTCGCTGCCGGTGGCGCGCTGGACGTGGCTGCGGTCTTCGCCGCGGTAGCGCCACCACACCAGCCCCGACAGCGTGATCGCCAGCACCACGCCCGGCAGCAGGCCGCCGGTGAACAGCGCCGAGATCGAGACGCCGGTCACCGAGCCGATCGTGATCAGCACGAGGCTCGGCGGAATGGTCTCGGTCTGCGCGCCGGTGGCGGCGAGCAGGGCGACCAGATCGCCCGGCTTGGCGCCGCGCTGCTTCATTTCCGGGAACAGCACGGGCGCGACGGCGGCCATGTCAGCGGCCTTCGATCCGGAGATGCCGGAAACCAGATACATGGCGCCGACCAGCACGTAATGCAGGCCGCCGCGGACATGGCCGAGCAGGCTCGCCAGGAACGCCACCATGGCCCGCGCCATACCGGTCATCTCGATCAGGAGGCCGAGGAAGACGAACAGCGGCACCGACAGCAGGATCAGATGGCTCATGCCCTCGTCCATCCGGCCGACCAGCACCATCAGCGGCGTTCGGGTGGTCAGCGCCAGATAGCCGAAGATCGCCATGCCAAAGGCAAAGCCGATCGGCACGCCGGCGAACACGCAGAAGCCGACCACGCCGACGAAGAAGATGATCAGATTGAGGTTGCCGAGCGGCCGCAGCATCGGCTGCGCCAGCCAGAACGCGCCGATCAGCGCAGCCACGGTCAGCGCGGCCAGCAGGAAGGTCCTGAACTCGCCGACCCGGGCCAGCCGCAGCAGCGCGAACAGCGCCATCAGGCAGGTGCCGACCGGCAGCGCCGCCGCGCGCCAGGTGTTGGATATCTGCAGCGCCGGCGTCGTGATGAAGCTTTCCTCGTAGGCGTATTCATAGGCCTGTCTCTTATACACATCTGACGCTGCCGACGACCATGG
>NZ_JAQOSR010000341.1:0-2727 GCF_046718885.1 Bradyrhizobium sp. UFLA01-814
TGCCGAGCTGGTGCAGAAATATCTCGGCACCGTGGTGCCGACCTCGGACAATTACTTCGCGACATTGAATTCGGCTGTGTTCTCCGACGGCTCGTTCGTCTACGTGCCGCCGGGCGTGCGCTGCCCGATGGAGCTGTCGACCTATTTCCGCATCAATGAGCGCAACACCGGCCAGTTCGAGCGCACGCTGATCATCGCCGACAAGGGCTCCTACGTCTCCTATCTCGAAGGCTGCACCGCGCCGCAGCGCGACGAGAACCAGCTGCACGCCGCCGTCGTCGAGCTCGTCACGCTCGACGATGCCGAGATCAAGTATTCGACGGTGCAGAACTGGTACCCGGGCAACTCGGAAGGCAAGGGCGGCATCTACAATTTCGTCACCAAGCGTGGCGACTGCCGCGGCAAGAACTCCAAGATTTCCTGGACCCAGGTCGAGACCGGCTCGGCGATCACCTGGAAATATCCGAGCTGCATCCTGCGCGGCGACAATTCGAGCGGCGAGTTCTACTCGATCGCGATCTCGAACGGTTTCCAGCAGGTCGATAGCGGCACCAAGATGATCCATCTCGGCAAGAACACGTCGAGCCGGATCATCTCCAAGGGCATCGCCGCCGGCAAGTCACAGAACACCTATCGCGGTCTCGTCAGCGCCCATCGAAAGGCCACCGGCGCGCGCAACTACACCGCCTGCGACTCGCTTCTGATCGGCGACAAATGCGGCGCGCACACCGTGCCCTATGTCGAGGCCAAGAATTCCTCGGCGACGTTCGAGCATGAAGCGACGACGTCGAAGATTTCCGAGGACGTGCTGTTCTACTGCATCCAGCGCGGGCTCTCGCAGGAAGAAGCCGTCGGCCTCGTCGTCAACGGTTTCGTGAAGGACGTGCTGCAGCAACTGCCGATGGAGTTCGCGGTGGAAGCGCAGAAGCTGATCTCGATCAGCCTTGAAGGTTCGGTTGGCTAATCCATCCCGCTAACGGCGCGGCCGACGCGCCTCGGGGTGATGCTCAGGAAAAATCAGATGTCTCTGCTTGAAGTGAAAGATCTGCAGGTTCGTGTCGAGGAGCGTGAGATCCTCCACGGGCTGTCGCTCACGGTGAACCCGGGCGAGGTGCACGCGATCATGGGGCCGAACGGCTCCGGCAAATCGACGCTCTCCCACGTCATCGCCGGCAAGCCGGGCTATGAAGTCACCGGCGGGCAGATCCTGTTCAGGGGCGAGGACCTGCTCGAGATGGAGCCCAATGAGCGCGCCGCCAAGGGTGTGTTCCTGGCGTTCCAGTATCCGGTCGAGATCCCCGGCGTGACCACATGGAATTTCCTGCATGCGGCGCTCAACGCCCAGCGCAAGGCGCGCGGCGAGGACGAGATCTCGTCGCCGGCCTTCCTCAAGAAGGTCCGCGAGGTCGCCAAGTCGCTGAACATCCCGCAGGACATGCTGAAGCGCGGCGTCAATGTCGGCTTTTCCGGCGGCGAGAAGAAGCGCAACGAGATTCTGCAGATGGCGCTGTTCGAGCCGGCTGTCTGCATCCTCGACGAAATGGATTCCGGCCTCGACATCGACGCGCTGCGGATCGCGGCCGACGGCGTCAACGCGCTGCGCTCGCCGGAGCGCGCGATGGTCGTGATCACTCACTATCAGCGGCTGCTCAACTACATCGTGCCCGACTTCGTGCACGTGATGTCGAAGGGCCGGGTGGTGAAGAGCGGCGGCAAGGAGCTGGCGCTGGAGCTGGAAGAGTCCGGTTACACGCAGTTCGAAGACGCTGCCTGACAAACGCGGGTTTTGTGATGAACGTTGTTGCAAAGACCGAGACCGGGCGCGCGCTGGGCGATGCATTCGCCGTGGTGCGCGACCGTCTACCGGGTGAGGGCAAGATCGCCGACCAGCGGCGCCAGGCCTTCGAGGCTTATGAACGATCAGGCCTGCCGCATCGCCGGATTGAGGACTGGAAATACACCGACCTGCGCGCGCTGATGCGCGAAGTGCTGCCGCTCGCGGCGTCCCCGGATGATGCCGCGCTGGGCCGCGCCAGGGCCGTCGTAGAGGCCCACGCGATCGAAGGCGTCCGGCGTCTGGTGCTGGTCGACGGCGCGTTCGCGCCTGATCTTTCCGATTGGCAGGATCTGGAGAAGGGGCTCTCGATCAATCCTCTGCGCCTCGCGCTGGAAGCCGGCGACGAGATCGTCGCGACGCAGGCTCTCGCGTCCGATGTCGCCAACCCCATGATCGCGCTGAACGGCGCGATGGCGACCGACGGGGTCGTCATCGACGTCGCCAACGGCGCGGTGCTGACCCAGCCGCTGCATATCGTGCATGTCGCGTCCGGCACTGTGCCGGCCTCGACGTTCACGCGGTCGCTGCTCCGGCTCGGCCGCGATACCGGCGTGACGCTGGTGGAGAGTTATCTCGCCGCCGACGGCGCCAAGGCCTACCAGACCCATGACGGACTGGTTGTTGCGATCGGTGACAACGCACGGCTCGATCACGTGCGCTTGGTCGAAGACAGCGTCGATGCCTTCAACATTTCCTCGGCGACGGTGTCGCTCGGCGCGCATGCCCATTTCAACACCTTCGGCCTGACCTCGGGTGGGCACGTCAGTCGCTATCAGCTGACGGTGACCTGCGCCGGCGAGGGCTCGACGGTCGAGACCAACGGCGTCAATCTGATCAACGGCAAGCAGCACGCCGACACCACGCTATTCTTGGATCACGCGGTGCCGCAC
>NZ_JAQOSR010000342.1:0-2682 GCF_046718885.1 Bradyrhizobium sp. UFLA01-814
TCCCTGGGTCGAGCTGCAATATATCGTCAAGCATTCGGGTGCCCGCATCGTCGTCACCGGCGACCAGGAGCAGACCGACAAGGTGCTGGATGCGATGGCGGGCAATGGCGGCCTGCCGGATCTGGAGGCCATCGTCTGCATCGACATGAAGGGCCTGCGGCATTACCGGCAATCGGAACTGATGTCGTTCGCCGCATTGTGCGAGCGCGGCAGGGCCTACGCGCAGCAGAACCCGGAGGCCGACGCCACGCTCGACCGCCTGATCAGCCAGGGCGCGCCCGACGACGTCTGCATCCTCGTCTACACCTCGGGCACGACAGGTCCGCCCAAGGGCGCGATGCTGACCCATCGCAATCTCGTCTACGCCGCCTATGCCTACGCCAGGACCGTCGGGATCGCCGACAAGCCGTTCGAAGCGGTGAGCTATCTGCCGCTGTGCCACGTCGCGGAGCGCTGCTACGGCACGGTGACCCATCTCGTGCTCGGCGGCACCGTGTCCTTTGCCGAATCGATCGACACGGTCGCGATCAACATCCGCGAGATCGCACCGACCTTCTTCGTCGGCGTTCCCCGCATCTACGAGAAGCTGCAGCAGGGCTTTCTGTTCCGCCTCGGCGAGAGCGGCCGCCTGCGCCAGAGCTTCACCAGGGCCTGTCTCGCCTGGGGCCGCACGCTGTCCGACCGCCGGCAGGCCGGCAACGATAATTGGCTCGATCGCGTGGCTTATGGGGTGCTCTATCTCCTGATGTTCCGCAATTTGCAGCGCCATCTCGGCTTCGCCTACAGCCAGCACCGGCTCTGTGCCGGCGCCTCGATCTCGCCGGAGACGCTGCGCTTCTTCGACATCATCGGCCGCCCGGTATCACAGGGCTACGGCCTCACCGAAAGCGGCGGCGTCGCCTTCATCCAGACCGAAAACCATCACCGGATCGGCGGCTGCGGCGTGCCGCTGCCGCAGACCGAATGGAAGTGTGATACCGACGGCGAGATCCTGCTGCGCAATCCGGGCGTCTTCAAGGGCTACTTCCTCGACGAGAAAGCCTCGACCGCCTCGCTGGAGCCCGGCGGCTGGCTGCGCACCGGCGACATCATCGATGTCCTCGACAATGGCGAGATCGCCGTGGTCGACCGCAAGAAAGCGATCATCATCACCGCCGGCGGCAAAAACATCGCGCCATCCGAGATCGAGAACGCGCTGAAGGATTCCGAGTTCATCAAGGAAGCGATCGTGGTCGGCGAGGCCAAGAAGTATCTCGGCGCCATCATCCAGGTCGACTACGACAATGTCGGCCGCTGGGCGCGCGACCGGGCGCTCGCCTACACCAACTACAAATCGCTGTCGCAGCTTCCCGAAGTGAATGAGCTGGTCGAGCGCGTCGTCAACGAGACCAACAAGCGGTTCGCCCGGGTCGAGAACATCAGGCGATTCGCCATCCTGGAAAAGGAGCTCGACCATGACGACGGCGAATTGACCGCCACCCAGAAGGTACGCCGCGCCATGATCGAGAAGAAGTTCGCCCGCGAGCTCGCCATCATCTACCGGGCGGAGGGCTGAATGCAGTATCTCATCCAGCTGCTGATCTCGGGGCTCGCGATCGGCGCGATCTACGGCCTGATCGCGATGGGTTTCGCGGTGATCTACAAGTCGACCGGGCTGGTCAATTTCGCGCAGGGCGAAATGACCATGATCACGGCTTACATCGCCTGGACGATCTCGACCACGGTCAGCGGCAATGTGTTCGTCGTCGCGGTGGGCTCGATTCTCGCCGCCATCCTGCTCGGGCTGATCATCGAGCGGCTCGTGATGCGGCCGATGCTGGGCGAGCCGGTATTCGCGACCGTGATGGTGACGATCGGGCTCGCCGTGATCCTGCGCTCCGCCATCAACTTCATCTGGGATGCCTATCCGCATGGCCTCGATATCGGCATGGGCCGCGGCATCGTGCATCTCGGCGGCATCGGCGTGCGCACCGGGCAGATTGCCGTGATCGCGACGCTGCTTCTGCTGCTCGCCGCGATCTGGGCGTTCTTCCGCTACAGCAAGGTCGGGGTAGCGATGCGCGCGGTCGCAGCCGACGACCGCACCGCGCTGCTGATGGGCATCAGCGCAACAAGAGTTCATGCGCTCGCCTGGGCCGCCTCCTCCGTGATCGCCGGCATCGGCGGCGTGTTCTTCGCGCTGTCTTATGATCTATCGCCGGCGATGTTTCAGCTCGGGCTGAAGGCGTTTCCGGCCACCATCCTGGGCGGCCTCGACGCCGTGCTCGGCTCCGGCCTCGGCGGCCTCCTGATCGGCATCACCGAAAACCTGGCCGGCGGCTATATCGGCTCCGGCATGAAGGAGGTCGCGGGCTTTGCCATGATCATCATCGTGCTGATGATCCGCCCGTTCGGCATCTTCGGCGAACGCGACATCGAGAGGGTGTGATGCGCACCGGCGATTACAAGCAGAGCTATGGCGAACTGGTTGCGCTGATCGATTCCCCGCCGGTGTGGCTATGGTCGGCGGTGTTGCTGCTGGCGCTGATCGCAGCGCCTTATGTTCTGAATTCCTACGCCCTGTCGTTCCTGATGATCATCCTGATCACGGTCACCGGCGCGCTCGGGCTCAACATCCTGACCGGCTACACCGGTCTGATCTCGCTCGGCCATGTCGGCTTCCTCGTCACCGGCGCCTATGCC